>NZ_JBFBDY010000137.1:0-14718 GCF_040683475.1 Kitasatospora sp. NPDC093558
CGTCCCGAAGGCACCGCGATCGGCGAGCCGAACCCGAACGGGCCGTCGCCCGCGGTGCGTCCGGCGGTCACCTACCGGGTGGACGGCAGCAACAAGCTGACCGTGTTCTTCTACGGCGGGGTGTGCTCGCAGTACGCGCTGAAGGCGGACGAGTCGCACCCGGGCCAGGTGGACGTCAAGGTCGTCGTGGCGGCGCCGGTGAAGTCCGGGCAGGTGTGCAGCGAGCTGGCCAAGCGGCAGACGGTCACGGCCGATCTGCGCGCGCCGCTGGCCGGGCGGACGGTGAACGACCTGTCCACCGGCAACCCGATCCCGCTGGAGGCGGACCCGCACATGGGCCCGGACCCGGTCGGACCGGACGGCGCCGCGCAGTAGCGGAGCGCGGGTACGGCGAAGGCGGCCCCGGGGTGTTCCCCGGGGCCGCCTTCGTAAGTCGTTCGTGTGCCGAGCCGCCGGGGCTTAGCTGAACGAGTCGCCGCAGGCGCAGGAGCCGGTGGCGTTCGGGTTGTCGATCGTGAAGCCCTGCTTCTCGATGGTGTCGACGAAGTCGACGGTGGCGCCGCCCAGGTACGGGGCGCTCATGCGGTCGGTGACGACCTTCACACCGCCGAAGTCCTTGATCACGTCGCCGTCGAGCGAGCGCTCGTCGAAGAACAGCTGGTAACGCAGGCCGGAGCAGCCACCGGGCTGGACGGCGACACGAAGCGCAAGGTCGTCGCGGCCTTCCTGCTCCAGCAGGGCCTTGACCTTGCCCGCGGCGGCATCGGTAAGGAGGATGCCACTCTCGACGGTGGTCTCGTCCTGGACGGTCATCTGCTTTCTCCCGGTCTTTGACGACGGTCTGCCGCCAGTGCCAACCAAGGACCGTCCGGATTCATTTCCCGGACGGCGATGGTTTTGCGGCCTCTCGGCGGCGGATTTTCCGTGGGCCGGGTGTGCCACCCGCGTCCCCTACGGTTCCCATGCTCGCACAACCCGGATGGAGCGGTCACCGCCCGAGCCGCCGATCCGGGCGAAGCGGCCCCGCGGCGGGGCCGCGGACGCCAGGATGGTGGGCATGATCCTGCGCCAGGTCAGGGACACCGCCGCCGACGCGGAGGCCGTCCAGGAGATCGCCCTCGCCTCGTCCGCCGCCCCCGGTCGCGGCGCCCCGGCCGTGGCGGCGACGCCGGTGCAGCTGGCCCGCACCAGACACCTGGCCCGCACCGATCCGCAGGGCTGCTGGCTCGCCGAGAGCGGCGGGGAGGCGGTCGGCGCGGTGCTCTCGATGCGCCGGGAGGGGCTGTGGATGCCGTCCCTGTTCGCGGTCCGGCCGCAGGCGCAGGGCAAGGGCGTCGGGCGGCTGCTGCTGGAGCGGGCGACGGCCCACGGGCGCGGGTGCCTGCGCGGGATGGTGTGCGTGCCACAGTCCGCGGCGGCGGCCCGCCGCTACCGGCTGGCCGGGTTCACGCTGCACCCGGCGATGCGGCTGGGCGGGCGGGTGGACCGGGCCGGGCTGGTCGACCCCGGGGACATCCCGGTGCACCGCGGCAACGCGACCCACCGCCACCTGCTGGACTCGGTGGACCGGCGGCTGCGCGGCGCGGCGCACGGGCCGGACCACGAGCTGATGCTGGGCCACTTCGAGGAGCTGCTGATCGCCGACGCGCTGGCCGGCAGCGGCTACTGCTACCGCGACGGCGGCGAGGTCAAGCTGCTGGCCGCCACCACCAAGCGGATCGCCGCCCGGCTGCTGCGCGAGGCGCTGGCCCGGGTGCCGGAGGGGGTGCGGGCGCGGGTGGACTTCCTCACCGCCGAGCAGGAGTGGGCGCTGGACGTCGGCCTGGAGGTGGGGCTCAGCCCGGAGCCCGGGGGCTACGTCGGCCTGCACGGGATGCGCCCGCCGGCGCCGTACCTGCCGAGCGGGGCCTTCCTGTAGCGACGTTCCCGTGGGCGCGCGGCGGCCCCGCCGGAGGTGCCCGGCGGGGCCGCGGCGGGAGCCGTGGGGCTCAGGCCATGGTGTCCAGGATCTCCCGGACCATCTCCATCGTGGTGCCCGGGTGCAGGAAGGCGAAGCGGGCGACCGTCTCGCCGTCCCAGCCGGTGGGGGTGACGAAGCCGATCTGGTCCGCGAGCAGCTGCTGCGACCAGCGGTAGTAGTCGTCGTTCGTCCAGCCCTTGCGCTTGAAGCAGACCGCGGAGAGCTGCGGGTCGAACAACAGCTCCAGGTGCTCGGTGTCGCGGATCAGCTGCGCGGTGTCCTGGGCCAGCTTGAGGCCGGTCTCGATCGCGTCGGTGTACGCCTGGGTGCCGTGCACGGCGAGCGAGAACCAGAGCGGCAGGCCGCGGGCGCGCCGGGTCAGGTGGTAGGCGTAGTCGGTGGGGTTCCACTCGTCGCCCTCGGTGTGCAGGACGTCGAGGTAGGAGGCGTCCTGGGTGTGGACGGCCCGGGCGAGCTGCGGGTTGCGGTAGATCAGCGCCGCGCAGTCGAACGGGGCGAACAGCCACTTGTGCGGGTCGACGACGAAGGAGTCGGCGTGCTCGATGCCGTTGTAGCGCTCGCGCACCGAGGGGGCGAAGAGGCCGGCGCCGCCGTAGGCGCCGTCCACGTGGAACCACATGTCGCGCTCGCGGGCGACCTGGGAGAGGCCCTGGAGGTCGTCGACGATGCCCTCGTTGGTGGTGCCGGCGGTGCCGACGACGGCGATCACCGTCTCCGGGTTGGGGTCGGCGGCCAGCGCGGCGCGCAGGGCCTCGCCGGTGAACCGGCGGTCGACGGTCGGGACCTTGAAGGCCTCGACGCCGATGATGTTGAAGGTGTTCTTGACCGAGGAGTGCACCTGGTCGGCGACGGCGATGCGCAGGCGCGCCTCCGGACCGACGCCGAGCTTGCGGCGCGCGGTGTCGCGGGCGACGACCAGGGCGGACAGGTTGCCCGCCGAACCGCCGGAGACGAAGCAGCCGCCGGCCGTGGCGGGCAGGCCCGCGCGGTCGGCTATCAGGCGCAGCACCTGGTTCTCGGCGGCGATCGCACCGGCCGCCTCCAGCCAGGAGATGCCCTGGAGGGAGGCGCAGGAGACGACCATGTCGAACAGCAGCGCGGCCTTGGTGGGGGCGCACGGGATGAAGGACAGGTAGCGCGGGCTGTCGGCGGAGATGACCGCGCGGGACAGCTCGTGGTCGTAGAGCTTGAGCACGTCGGCCGGGCTGTTGCCCTCCGGGTTCAGCAGGCCGGCCAGCTGGGCGCGCAGGTGCTCGCCGTCGCCGGGGTGGTCGAGCGGGACGGGGTCGTACTGCAGCCGCTCCCGCATGTAGTCGAATACCAGGTCGACCAGTTCGTTGTCGGGCCGGTGCATGCGGTCGGGTGCTGCGGACACGGCTGTCCCTCTCGGCTGTGGGGGTCGGGGGATCCGGCCGGGCGGGGAGCTTCACCGCGCTGACCGGACGTGATCAGCGTAGGCAGCGGAGGGGGTGCGCCGCGCGTCGGAACGCGGCTGGTCAGGCAGGTTTCGAGCGTCTTCGGGCCGGTCCGCGCAGGATTCCTGCGTGGGCCCCGGGGAGGGCCGGGGGCGGTGCGGGAAGGGCCCGGGTGAGCCGTCCGGGTCCCTTAGCCGATCAGCTGGGACAGGACGACGGAGGAACGGCTGCGCTGGACGCCGGGCTCGCGGCGGATGCGCTCGATGACGGCCTCGAGGTGGCGCATGTCGGCCGCGCGCAGGTGCACCAGGGCGTCCGGATCGCCGGTGACCGTCCAGGCGGCGACGACCTCGGGGAACTGGCGCAGGCTCGCGAGGATCTCCTCGGGCGCGGTGCGCTCGCGGCAGTAGACCTCGACGAAGGCCTCGGTCTGCCAGCCGAGGACGGCCGGGTCGAGCACCACGGTGAAGCCGCGGACCACCCCGCGCGCCCGCAGCCGGTCGATCCGGCGGCGGACGGCGGTGGCGGAGAGGTTCACCTGGAGGCCGATCTCGGCGTAGGAGGCGCGACCGTCGCTGCCGAGGCGGGCGAGGAGCAGCCGGTCGGTCTCGTCCAGGTCGGCCCCGGTCACCTCGTGCGCTCGGCTGCTGCTCATCGGTGCGGGGCTCCACGGGTCGTGCGGGGATCGGCGGACGGGACGGCAGTGGCCGGTCTGCCGAAACGGTTCGGCACCCATTCTGGCGGATGACATGAGCGAGTTCATCGCTGGCAGATGACCGGGAGGCGTACACCAGGACGTCTCCCGTGGTTCAGGTCACCAGCAGCACGATCTTCCCGCGGGTGCGGCCCTCGGCGCTCAGCGCCTGGGCGGAGGCGGCCTGCGCGAGCGGGAAGGTGGAGGCGACGGTGACGGTGAGCCGGCCCTCGTCGGCGAGCGCGGCCAGTTCGGCGAGCCCGGCCGCGTCGGGGCGCACCCACACGTAGTGGCCGCCGAGCTGCTTGACCCGGTAGTCGGTGACCGAGGCGATCCGCGCCGGGTCGGCGACCAGTGCGGCCGAGACCTGGACGGCGCCGTGGCCGACCAGGTCGAGGGCCGCGTCCACGCCGCCGGGGGCGAGCGCGCGGACCCGTTCGACCAGGCCCTCGCCGTACGTGACCGGTTCGGCGCCGAGGCCGCGCAGGTAGTCGTGGTTGCGCTCGCCGGCCGTGCCGATCACGCGCGCGCCGCGGGCCCGGGCGATCTGGACGGCCAGGTGGCCGACCCCGCCGGCGGCCGCGTGCACCAGGAGGGTCTCCCCCGCCTTCACCCGGAGGGCGTCGAGGCACTGCAGGGCGGTGAGCCCGGCCAGCGGGAGGCCGCCGCACTGCGCCCAGTCGAGCGCGGCGGGCCGGCGGGCGAGGGTGCGCACGGGCGCGGCGACGAGTTCGGCGTAGGTGCCGTGCTCGACGGCGTCCTTGCGAACGTAGCCGTAGACCTCGTCGCCCGGCGCGAACTCGGTGACCCCGCCGCCGACCGCGCGGACGACGCCGGCCGCGTCCCAGCCCATGACCAGTGGGAAGTGCGCGTCCAGCAGGCCGTCCAGCGCGCCCTCGCGGACCTTCCAGTCCACCGGGTTCACCCCGGCCGCGCGGACCTCCACCAGCACCGAGTCCGGGCCGACCTTGGGGTCGGGCAGCTCGGTGTACTCGACCACCTCGGGTCCGCCGTAGCGGTTGATCGCGATTGCCTTCATGGGCCCAGCCATACCCGGAGGCGCCCGGATATCGATTCGGCCACGCAAGGAAGCATCCGATCCGGCGAGCGGTTCTCGTCACATCGACAGGATGGCCATCGTCACTCTGACGCTAACCGGTTAGAATAGATAGTGTCAGATAGACGAAAAGGCTTCACCGCTTGATCGGCCGCACAGAAGGGCACCCGCCCGTGACCACCACCATCACCGAGACCTACGGCGTCGACCCCACTCCGACGCCGCTCGCTCTGCTGCTGCTCGGCCGGGAGGCCGATCCGAACAGCGAGCGCGGCGTCGAGTGCCCCGGTGACCTCCCCCCGGCTTCCGACCCGAACCTCGTCGAGCGCGCCCGGGCGGCCAAGGACGCGCTCGGCGACCGCGTCTTCATCCTCGGCCACCACTACCAGCGCGACGAGGTGATCGAGTTCGCCGACGTCACCGGCGACTCCTTCAAGCTCGCCCGGGACGCGGCGGCCCGTCCGGAGGCCGAGTACATCGTCTTCTGCGGCGTGCACTTCATGGCCGAGTCCGCGGACATCCTCACCGGCGACGACCAGAAGGTCGTCCTGCCCGACCTCGCGGCCGGCTGCTCGATGGCCGACATGGCCACCGCCGAGCAGGTCGCCGAGTGCTGGGACGTGCTGGCCGACGCCGGCATAGCCGATGTGACCGTCCCGGTCTCGTACATGAACTCCTCCGCCGACATCAAGGCCTTCACCGGCAAGCACGGCGGCACCATCTGCACCTCCTCCAACGCCAAGCGCGCCCTGGAGTGGGCCTTCGAGCAGGGGCAGAAGGTCCTGTTCCTGCCCGACCAGCACCTCGGCCGCAACACCGCGGTGCGCGACATGGGCTTCTCGCTGGACGACTGCGTCCTGTACAACCCGCACAAGCCGAACGGCGGCCTGACCGCCGAGCAGCTGCGCGACGCCAAGATGATCCTCTGGCGCGGCCACTGCTCGGTGCACGGCCGGTTCAGCCTGGACTCGGTGAACGACGTCCGCGAGCGCATCCCCGGCGTCACCGTCCTGGTGCACCCCGAGTGCAAGCACGAGGTCGTCGCCGCCGCGGACATGGTCGGCTCGACGGAGTACATCATCAAGGCGCTCGACGCCGCCGAGCACGGCTCCAAGTGGGCCATCGGCACCGAGCTGAACCTCGTCCGCCGCCTCGCCAAGGCGCACCCGGACAAGGAGATCGTCTTCCTGGACCGCGCGGTCTGCTTCTGCTCCACCATGAACCGGATCGACCTGCCGCACCTCGTGTGGGCGCTGGAGTCGCTGGTCGAGGGCCGGGTGCCGAACGTGATCACCGTCGACCCGGAGACCGAGCAGTACGCCAAGGCGGCGCTGGACCGGATGCTCGCCCTGCCGTAACAGCAGCGGACGCACGAAGGGCGGGCCCCCTCCGAGTGGAGGGGGCCCGCCCTTTCGTCTGGCGCGGAGCGGTGCGGAAGGCTACTCCGGGTACCCGGGGATGACGCCCTCGTCATCCGCCATCAGTAGAGCCCGGACCTCGTCGATCGTCGCCTCGGCCGCCGGCAGGATCAGCTCGGACGGCTCCAGCGAGTCGTCCGGCAGCCTCGTGCCGTACTGCTTCACGGCGTCCAGCAGCTTGCCGTACGCCGAGCGGAAGAGCTCCTCGTCCCCCGAGTCGACCGCGGTGACGAGCTCCGCGTCGAGCTCGTTGAGCAGGTTGAGGTGGGCCTCGCCGACCTCGAACTGCCCCTCACCCATGACCCTCATGATCATGCCGTGCGTCTCCCTGGTTCGTGGGTGGAGCTCAACTCACTTGTTGTAGTTGATGCGCGGGGTGTCCTGCGGGTGGGCGTCCTGCGGCGGCTGCTGCTGCTTGCCCTGCTCGATCGCGGCCGGACCGGCGGCCGGGCCACCGGACAGCTCGGCCTTCATGCGGGCCAGCTCCAGCTCGACGTCCGAACCGCCGGCGACGCGCTCCAGCTCAGCCTCGATGTCGTCCTTGCGGCCCAGACCGCTCGCGTCGTCGAGCGCGCCGGAGGCCAGCAGCTCGTCGATCGCGCCGGCCCGCGCCTGCATCTGCGCGGTCTTGTCCTCGGCACGCTGGATCGCCAGGCCCACGTCGCCCATCTCCTCCGAGATCCCGGAGAAGGACTCGGCGATGCGGGTCTGCGCCTGGGCGGCGGTGTAGGTGGCCTTGATGGTCTCCTTCTTGGTGCGGAAGGCGTCCACCTTGGCCTGCAGCCGCTGGGAGGCGAGCGTGAGCTTCTCCTCCTCGGCCTGGAGCGCCTGGTACTGCGCCTCCAGGTCGTTGATCTGGGACTGCATGTTGGCCTTGCGGGTCAGCGCCTCGCGCGCGAGGTCCTCGCGGCCGAGCGACAGCGCCTTGCGGCCCTGGTCCTCGTACTTCGCGGACTGCTGCTGGAGCTGGGTCAGCTGGAGTTCCAGGCGCTTGCGCGAGGTCGCGACGTCCGCGACGCCACGCCGTACCTTCTGCAGCAGTTCGAGCTGCTTCTGGTAGGAGTAGTCGAGCGTCTCACGCGGATCTTCCGCCCGGTCCAAGGCCTTGTTCGCCTTGGAGCGGAAGATCAGCCCCATACGCTTCATGATTCCGTCGCTCATGGGCCTCGGGTGCCCCCTTCTCCGGCCTGCGGTCTCTATCTCGTTACCAGACACGACGAGTGTATGTGCAGCGAGCCCTTCGCCGCAGTGCACCTGCCTGCAACAAGACTGCTACAGCGCTGGGCGCATCTTCCTCATCCCCCGGGTGGATCCCGCTCTCATCCCCCCCATCCTCCACCCGACCGATCCCCTACGGGAAGGGCCCGGAAAACTCCCGTCGGGCTCCCACCTCGCGGATCGATACGCGTTTGCGTCCGAGGCCGCCCCGAGAAGCGCCGCGGCACCCCGTACGCTGGTGGTGTGTTCCGACGCCGTTCAGATGATGCCGCTGCCTCCACCGTGCTGGAGAAGCAGGACGAGACGACCCAGGCCCGCGACCCGCAGGCCAAGAAGGGCCGGCCCACTCCCAAGCGCAGTGAGGCCGAGGCCCACCGTCGTACCCGGGTGACCGTGCCAAAGGACCGCAAGGAAGCCGCCAAGCAGGCGCGCGACCGGATGCGGGTCGAGCGCGAGAAGCAGCGCCAGGCGCTCGTGGATGGCGACGAGCGCCACCTGCCCGCGCGCGACAAGGGCCCGGTGCGCAAGTTCGCCCGCGACTACATGGACGCCCGCTGGTCGCTGGCCGAGTTCTTCCTCCCCGCGGCCGTGCTGATCCTGGTGCTCAGCATCGTCAAGGTGCCGGCCCTGCAGCTGCTCTCCACCCTGCTGTTCCTGCTGTTCTTCGTGCTGGTCGCGCTGGACTTCGTCCGCCTCGGCCTCGGCCTGCGCAAGCAGCTCGGCGAGCGCTTCGCCGGCCAGAACACCCGCGGGACGGTCGCCTACGGCCTCATGCGCATCCTGCAGATGCGCCGGCTGCGGCTGCCCAAGCCGCAGGTCCGTCGCGGGGAGCGGCCCTGACCGCCGAACCGGTGGACTCCGGCTGGGCCCCGCCGTCCTGGGAGGGGCCCGGCCTGTACGCGTTGCCCGGCCAGGGGGACGGCGGGCACGACCGGCTCGGACAGGAACGTTCCGACCAGGGGCGTTCCGTCCAGGAACGTTCCGGCTACGAGCGCTCCGGCCAGGAACGTTCCGGCCAGGAGCGGCGGCTGCCCTCGCGCAGCGGCTCCTTCGCCGGCGGCACCGGCGCGTGGCTGGACCGGCTCGGCGGACTGCGCAACTTCGTGCGCCAGGAACTCGTCGCCCGTCAGCTCGCCGAACAGCTGACCGGCCGCACCGCGCAGCGCGTCCTCGACATCGGCTGCGGCCAGGGCACCCAGGCGCTGCGCCTGGCCCGGGCCGGCCACTACGTCACCGGCATCGACTCCGACCCGGTCGCGCTCGGCGTCGCCCAGGGGGCGCTCGCCGAGGAGCCGGCCGAGGTCCGCGACCGGATCCAGCTGCTCAGCGGCGACGGCCACCAGTGCGGGCGCTGGTTCGGCCCGCGCAGCTTCGACGTCGTGCTCTGCCACGGCGTCCTGATGTACCTGCCCGACCCGGACCCGATGATCGCCTCGCTGGCCCGGCTGCTCGCGCCCGGCGGACTGCTCTCGCTGCTCGTCCGCAACCGCGACGCGCTCGCCCTGCGGCCCGCCGCCGCCGGGGACTGGCGGGCCGCCCTGCACGCGTTCGAGAGCGACCGCTACTACAACCGGCTCGGGCTGGCCGCCCGCGCCGACCGGCTCGCCGACCTCTCCGTCACGCTCTCCGAGGTGTCGGTGCCGCTCAAGCACTGGTACGGCGTGCGCGTCTTCACCGACAACGCCCCCGACGACGCGGCCCCGCCGGTGGACGGACGCCAGCTGGCCCAGCTGCTGGAGGCCGAGGACCGCGCCGGGCGCACCGACCCGTACCGGCAGGTGGCCGCGCTGCTGCACGTCATCGGGGCTAAGTAGGCTCCCTGGTCGGGGAGTTACCCCTCGTGCAGGCTCATCGAGTAGATCACCCGGTCGTCCTCCAGCAGGACGGCGTTGTCGACGCCGTCCTCGGCGAGCTGCTTCCAGGTCTCGCCGATCCACGTCTCGGCGTCGCCCTGGCCGGCGAACTCCTCGTGCCCGACGCCCGACGTCTGCTCGGTGCCGTCCGCCTTCTCGTACCGCCACGTCCAGACCATGCCCGGCTCCTCCCGCCGACGACGCTGCCAATGTGCTGCGCACCATAGCCTGCCCGGCACGATCTTCCGTATGCCTGGTCCGGCAGGATGGGCGTCATGGCGACCCACCTCGAACCCTCCCGCACGCTCATCCTCGGCGGTGCGCGCTCCGGCAAGTCCACCAAGGCCGAGCAGCTCCTCGCCGACCGGGCGGACGTCCTCTACGTCGCCACCGGCGGCACCCGGGACGGCGACGCCGAGTGGGCCCAGCGGGTCGCCCTGCACCGCGAGCGGCGTCCGGCGAGCTGGCGCACCGCCGAGACCTGCGACCTGGAGGCCGTCCTCGCGGACACCGCCGATCCGGCGCCGGTGCTCGTCGACTGCCTTGCGCTGTGGCTGACTTCGGTGATGGACGAGTGCGGCGCCTGGGACGACGCGGTGTGGGCCGACGGCGGGGAGGCCGCCGTGCAGCGGCGGTGCGACGCGCTCGCGCGGGCCTGGGCGGCGACCGGGCGGCACGCCGTCGCGGTGAGCAACGAGGTCGGCATGGGTGTCGTGCCCGCCACCGCGGCCGGCCGGCGGTTCCGCGACACCCTGGGACGGCTCAACATGGCCGTGGCGGACGCCTCGGAGCGTGTGCTGCTGGTCGTGGCCGGGCAGGTTCTGACGGTCAAGCCAGCCGCAGCGTGAACGCCTGCGGCGTGTAGCCTTCCGGACGATGGACACGACCGTGGATCTCGATACGTTCTCCTCGCTCGTCGAGCGCCCCGACGAGAGCGCCCGGCGGGCCGCCGACGAGCGGTGGCAGGCGACCGGCCGGCCGCGTGGCGGGCTCGGCAAGCTGGAGGAGCTGGGCAGCTGGCTGTCGTCCGTGCAGGGGCGCTCCCCGGTGCGGCCGGTCTCGGCGCCCAAGGTGCTGCTGTTCGCCGCCGACCACGGGGTGGCGGCGCTCGGGGTCTCCCGGCTGCCGGCCCGGGGCGGCACCGCGGCCCGGGTGCGGGCCGTGCTCGACGGCACCGCGCCGGTCGCCCGGCTGGCCGCCCGGTACGGCGCCGACGTGCGGATCGTCGACGTCGCGGTGGACACCGACCCGGCGGACTTCCCGGACGAGGTGGTCGGCCACCGGATCCGGCGCGGCTCCGGGCGCATCGACGTCGAGGACGCGCTCACGCCCGAGGAGACCGTCCGGGCCTTCCGGGCCGGCATGGCCGTCGCCGACGAGGAGGCCGACGCCGGGACGGACCTGGTGCTGCTCGGCGACCTCGGGGTCGGCTCGACGACCGTCGCCGGCGTGCTGATCGGCGCCCTGTGCGGCACCGACGCCGCCGCGGTGACCGGGCGCGGCTCGGGCATCGACGACCGCGTGTGGATGGTCAAGTGCGCGACCATCCGCGACTCGCTGCGCCGGGCCCGGCCGGTCCTCGGCGACCAGCTGGCGCTGCTCGGCGCCACCGGCGGTGCGGACTTCGCGGCGATCACCGGCTTCCTGCTGCAGGCCGCGGTGCGCAAGCTGCCCGTCGTGCTGGACGGCGTCGTCTCGGCGGCCTGCGCGCTGGTCGCGCAGCGGATCGCGTTCCGGGCGCCGGAGTGGTGGCGGGCCGGGCAGTCCAGCGGCGAGCCGGCCCAGGCCAAGGCGTACGACCGGCTGACGCTGACGCCGATGCAGGACCAGGGGATCACGATGGGCGAGGGCGTCGGCGCGCTGCTGGCGCTGCCGCTGCTCCAGGCCGCCGGGGACGCGCTCGCCGACGAGGCGCCGCGGGCGTACGTGCCGCCGGCGCCGAAGGAGCAGCCGAAGCTGCCGTCGGCGGCGGACCTGCTGCGGCGGCTGTAGCAGGACGCCGGAAGCGTGTGTGCAACTGGCCCTTGGCGATTGGGTTCCAGGTCGCAGCCTTCCGAATTCGCGCAGTTCCCCGCGCCCCTGAGGGGCGCGGGGATTCCTTTTGGTGAAGGGTGACGACCGGTGGCGGGTGAGCGCGAGCGGGCCGGGTGGAATGACGGGCTGCGGTTCGCGTTCGGGACGCTGTCGGTCCTGCGGGTGCGGGTCGAGCGGTGGGACCGGGCGGCCGGGGGGCGGGCCATGGTGCTGGCGCCGGTCGTGGGGTTCGTGCTGGGCGGGATCGCGGCCGTGGCCGGGGCGCTCGTGGCCTGGCGGGCCGGCGGGCTGCTCGGGGCGGTGACGGCGGTGGCGGTGCTCGCCGCGCTCACCCGGGGGCTGCACCTGGACGGGCTCGCGGACGTCGCCGACGGGCTGGGCAGCGGGAAGCCCGCCGAGGACGCGCTGCGCATCATGAAGCAGTCCGATATCGGCCCCTTCGGCGTCCTTGTCCTGCTTCTCGCCCTGTTCGCCCAGATCGCCGCATTGGCCGGACAGTTCGGGCACTCGCCGCTGCGCGGGGCGCTCGCCGTTCTCTGCTCCGCGGTGGCCGCGCGGTGCGCGCTCGCATGGGGCTGTCTGCGGTCGGTGCCGCCCGCCCGGCCGGGCGGGCTCGGGGCGATGGTGGCGAGCACCGTCGCTCCCCCGGCGGCGCCGGCCGCGACGGCCGCGGCGGCGCTCCTTCTGGCCATTCTCGGGCTGCTTGACGGATCATCATGCGGTCGCCTCCCCCTCGCCCTCGCCCTCGGCACCGGCTGCGCATGGCTGCTGCTCCGCAGGTGCGTACGACGGTTCGGCGGAATCACCGGGGACGTGCTCGGCGCGATGGCGGAGACGGCCGCGACCGGCTCGTTGTTCGCCCTGGCGTTGCTCGCCTGACACCGGGCGGCGCGTGATCCCACCATGCGGACTACCATGCGGGGAGCACCGCAGCCCTGCACCGTCGCAGGTCCTGCCCGCCCGGCACCCAACGCGGAGCCGGGGCCTCTGGTGTGCGTGGCCGCGAACGGCGGGTACGCGTAGCCAGGGGACCCGGACCCGGATCACGCCGGCGGGACAGCCGCGACGCCCGCCGGGCTGCGCCGGTGCGGCAGCCTCGCCGCACCCGGCCGTGGACCGCGAAAGAACAGGACGCATTACGTGACTGCATTGTCTGTGAGCACCTCCGCCGCCGCATCGCTGCGTGCGGACGCGCTGGTGGTCGGTGTCGCGAAGGGCCCCAAGGGCATCGTGCCGACCGCCGGCACCGAGGCCGTGAACGAGGCGTTCGAGGGCAAGCTGGCCGAGGTCCTCACCACCCTGGGCGCGACCGGCGCCGAGGGCGAGGCCGTCAAGGTCCCCGCGCCCGCCGGCGTGAAGGCCGCCCTCGTGCTCGCGGTCGGCCTCGGCGAGGCGAGCGAGGAGGGCTACGGCCCGGAGACGCTGCGCCGCGCGGCCGGTGTCGCCGCCCGTACCCTGGCCGGCGTCAAGAAGGCCGCGCTGGCCCTGCCGGCCGAGTCCACGGACGAGATCGAGGCCGTCGCGCTCGGCGGTCTGCTCGGCTCGTACTCCTTCGGCACCTACAAGGGCGAGGGCGGCAAGGAGCCGGTCGGCGAGCTCGTCGTGCTGGCCCCGCGCAAGGGCAGCAAGGACTCCAAGGCCGCCGTGGAGCGCGCCGCCGCGATCGGCGAGGAGATGAACCGCGCCCGCGACCTGGTCAACACCGCCCCGAACGACCTGAACCCGAAGAGCTTCGCCGCGATCGTCCAGGCCGCCGGCAAGGAGCACGGCCTCAAGGTCGAGGTGCTGGACGAGAAGGCGCTCGTCAAGGGCGGCTTCGGCGGTCTGATGGGCGTCGGCGGCGGCTCGGCGAACCCGCCGCGGCTGGTGAAGGTGGCCTACACCCACCCGAAGGCCAAGGCCTCGCTCGCCTTCGTCGGCAAGGGCATCACCTACGACTCGGGCGGCATCTCGCTGAAGCCGGCCGGCCACAACGAGACCATGAAGTGCGACATGGCCGGCGCCGCCGCCGTGTTCGCCGCCGTGGTCGCGGCCAAGCGCCTCGGCCTGGCCGTCAACGTCACCGGCTGGCTCGCGCTGGCCGAGAACATGCCGTCGGGCTCCGCCACCCGCCCGGGCGACGTGCTGCGCATGTACGGCGGCAAGACCGTCGAGGTGCTGAACACCGACGCCGAGGGCCGCCTGGTGCTGGCCGACGCGATCGTGCGCGCCGGCGAGGAGAACCCGGACGTCATCGTCGACGTGGCCACCCTGACCGGCGCCATGGTGCTGGCCCTGGGCACCCGCACCTTCGGCGTGATGTCCAACAACGACGAGCTGCGCGACACCCTGCACACCGTCGCGGGCGAGGTCGGCGAGCAGTCCTGGCCGATGCCGCTGCCGGCCGAGCTGCGCAAGGGCATGACCGAGTCGACCATCGCCGACCTGGCCAACATGGGCGAGCGGATGGGCGGCGGCCTGGTGGCCGGTCTGTTCCTGAAGGAGTTCGTGGCCGAGGGCACCGACTGGGCGCACCTGGACATCGCCGGTCCGGCGTTCCACGAGGGCGCGCCGTTCGGCTACACCCCGAAGGGCGGCACCGCGAGCGCGGTGCGCACCCTGCTCGCCTACGCCGAGCGGACGGCGGCGGCGAAGGCCTGACCCGGCCCACCGCGCGTGCGCCGGGCCCCCTCCGGCGTTCCCGGCGGGTTACCCGCAGGTAGGACGCCACCCGGCCCCGCACCCCTGTTCGCTGCGGGCGAAACTTTGTTCCGCACTGCGGAAGCGGCCGCGGCCCGAGCCCGCCCCGGCGGCCTCCCGGTGGCTGCCAACCCCGCGTTGAGCTGCAATGATGCCCTTCCGTCGGGGGTGTTCCCACCCCCGTGACCACCCTGTGGGACACCCGCGGGGCGGACCCGGACATCAGCCACCGTGAACAAGTGCGAAGATGTATTTCCGGCACGACTGGGCGCCCCACAAAGGCTTCCGACCCACCGGACCGCGACCGGCCCGGCGATCCACACCCCATTGCATGGAGGACGTGACGTGGCGAACGACGCCAGCACCGTT
>NZ_JBFBDY010000138.1:0-14695 GCF_040683475.1 Kitasatospora sp. NPDC093558
AGCACACCGCTCCGGGGCCCGGCGGCGTTGGAGGAACTCCCGCCTGGCGTGCGACGCACCCCCAGCCCCCCAGGGCGCGCACCTCGCCGACAGACCCCTGCGGGCCCCGTAGGCTCCTCGGTATGCATGACGTACAGCCCCTGGTCGAGGCCGTCGACTCTCTGGCGGATCGTTTCCGCTCGCTGCCGCAGAGCAAGCTGCTGGGCGCCGTGCCCGGGCACGCGTCGCGGGCGGCGGCCGTGCTGGCGCTGGCGCGGCGGCTGGCGGCGCTGGGTGGTGCCGTGGAGGGCGGGCCGGAGCGGGAGTTCCCGGACGCCGGGCCGTTCGCGGCGGGCGACCAGCTGGCCGTTGCCGGGCACGACCTGGCGCTCGCACTGGCCGCCCTGCCGGAGGACGCCGAGGTGGCGCTGCCGCCGCAACTCGGCGGCCCCGCACGGGTGTCCGCGGTGCTGGCCGGGGCGGTCGCGGCGGTCGGCGAGACGGCCGCGCTCTGCGCGTAGGCGCCGGCGCGCGGACGGGAACGCCGAAGGCCGCCCCGGTCGGTAACCCCTGTGACCCGGGCGGCCTTCGGTGCCGCGTGGTGAACGGCCGTCAGATGCTGGCGACCACCCTGTCGGCGAGGACGTAGACGGCCTCCTCGTCGGTGGAGAAGGTCAGCGAGTACGAGCCGGAGAAGCGCGAGCCGCCGAGCAGCCGGACGTGCTCGCCGGCCCGGACCGCGTCGATCAGCCGGTAGGCGGCCTCCCGGTCGCCGGGGGCCACGCACAGCGTGGTGCCGTCGGCGAAGGCGTACACGTCCAGGGTGCCCAGCGGGCCCGGGCGGACGTCGATCAGGGCGACGGCCTCGTCGGCGAGGGTGGCCAGCCGGGTGTCGGTCCACTCGCGGGACGGCGCCTGGCTCGGCACGAAGTCGGGGTGCGAGGGGTGGCGGCGCGGGTCCGGCGCGGCGACCGGGGCGTCCTCGACGACCGGCTCGGCGTCCAGCAGCCCGGCCTCCAGGCCGGTGGCGATCAGGTCGGCCTCGCGGCGGGCGCGGGCGTCACCGGAGCCCTCGGCGCCGGCCGGGTGCCCCGGGCGCAGCGGCGCGCCGCCGTCGGTGCCGGGGTCGGCCGGGGAGACGCCGCCCTCGGTGATCAGGTCCTCCAGCGCGGAGCGCAGCGCCTCGCCGAACTCCGGGTCCATCGTCCCGGCGTTGTCGGCGGCGTCCTGCGGGCCGGTGGGGCGGGGGAAGAACAGCGGCCACTCGTCGCTGCCGGAGAAGGCACCGGTGAAGGGCGAGTCGAACAGCGGCGCGTCCTCGGCCGCGCGGGCCTCCTGCTCGGCCCAGAACGCCCGGGCCTCGGTGATCTCCCGCTCGCGGTCGGCGGCGAGGGCCTCGGTGACGGCCCGGCGTATCGCGGCCTCGTCGACCGGGGCCGGTGCGGCCTGGGCCGCGGCCTGTGCGTCCAGCCGGCGGGAGATCCCGCGGAGGTGGAGCAGCACGGTGGTCGACACGGTGATCAGGATCAGCAGCAGGATGGTGTAGACGGCGCTCACGGAACGTACTCCTAGCGAGGAGCGGAACGGGGTTACGTGTCCACACTGCCGCATGCGGGGGTGTGACCGCAGTGGCGAATGTCTAATTCGTCCCGGACTTTCGCCCTTGTCCCCAAATTGTTAAGTAGTACCGTTCTACGCTGCGGAGTTGATCCGCTCCGCAGTGTCGATTTCCGGGCCGGAAACGAAAGAAAAGAGGGCCGGATCGACCTCGCGGTGTGATCCGGCCCTCAATTACTGTGCGTCACTCCAAATGGGTGGTCCAGACCCTTCGGAGGTTGCCGCGCGGGGCGGTTGGGGTCAGTCGGGGGTCAGCTGAGGCGCTCGATGACCATCGCCATGCCCTGGCCGCCGCCGACGCACATGGTCTCCAGGCCGAACTGCTTGTCGTGCCACTGCAGGGAGTTGATCAGGGTGGTGGTGATCCGGGCGCCGGTCATGCCGAACGGGTGGCCGACGGCGATCGCGCCGCCGTTGACGTTCAGGCGGTCCAGGTCGATGCCGAGGCCCTGGTAGGACGGGATGACCTGGGCGGCGAAGGCCTCGTTGATCTCGACCAGGTCGATGTCGCCGATGCTCAGGCCGGCCCGCTTCAGCGCCTGCTTGGAGGCCTCGACCGGGCCGTAGCCCATGATCTCGGGGGAGAGGGCGCTGACGCCGGTGGAGACGACGCGGGCGAGCGGGGTGATGCCGAGCTCGCGGGCCTTGGTGTCGGACATGATGACCAGCGCGGCGGCGCCGTCGTTCAGCGGGCAGCAGTTACCGGCGGTCACGGTGCCGTCGGGGCGGAACACCGGCTTCAGGCCGGAGACGCCCTCCAGGGTGACGCCGGCGCGCGGGCCGTCGTCCGTGCTGACGACGGTGCCGTCCGCGAGGGTCACCGGGGTGATCTCGCGCTCCCAGAAGCCCGCCTTGATCGCGGCCTCGGCGAGGTTCTGCGAGCGGACGCCGAACTCGTCCTGCTCGGCGCGGGTGATGCCCTTGAGCGCGGCCAGGTTCTCGGCGGTCTGGCCCATCGCGATGTAGGCGTCCGGCACCAGGCCGTCCTCGCGCGGGTCGTGCCACTCTCCGCCGCCCTCCTCGGCGCGCTTCTTGGTGCGCGCCTGGGCGTCGTCGAACAGCGGGTTCATGGTGCCGGGCATGCCGTCCGAGCTGCCGTTGATGCTGCGCGAGACGGTCTCGACGCCCGCCGAGATGAAGACGTCGCCCTCGCCGGCCTTGATCGCGTGCAGCGCCATGCGGGTGGTCTGCAGCGAGGACGAGCAGTAGCGGGTGATCGTCGCGCCGGGCAGGTAGTCCATGCCCATCTGGACGGCCACGATGCGGGCCAGGTTGTGGCCCTGCTCGCCGCCGGGCAGGCCGCAGCCGAGCATCAGGTCGTCGATCTCGCGCGGGTCCAGCTGCGGGACCTTGGCCAGCGCGGCCTGGATGATGTGCGCGGTCAGGTCGTCCGGGCGGACGTCCTTGAGCGAGCCCTTGAACGCCCGGCCGATCGGCGAACGGGCTGCGCTGACGATGACGGCTTCGGGCATGACGGGCTCCTCGCTGGGTGACGGCGGACTGGCGTCCGGGAGGAAAGTTACCGCCTGGTAGGTCAGGCGTCACCAGCGCCGGCGTGTGAGCTGGCCGACGTGTTCCCCGGGGCGGCGGGAGGCGCCCCGGGCAGCCCGGCGACCGGCGCGCCGGCCGCCCACGCGCCCGGCAGGCCGCCCCGCAGCCGGTCGCGCAGCAGCGCCCAGCGGCGGGTCGCGCCCTCGGCCTCGACGGCCGCCACCTCGGTGCCCGCCCGGCCCGCCGCGGCCGCCGCCGCCATCGCGACCGGCAGCACCGTCTCGCCCGGGACCGGACCGGCCGGGTGGTCCTCCTCCGGCCACAGGCCCAGCGCGGCGCAGACCGACGGCAGGACGGCCATCGCGGCGGTCGCGTAGCCCTGGGCGGACGGGTGGTAGCGGTCGGCCGCGAACATCTCGGGCCGTGCGGCGAACTCCGGGCCCAGCAGCGAGCCCAGCGAGACCGTCCGGCCGCCCGCCTCCACCACGGCGATGGTCTGCGCGGCGGCCAGCTGGCGGCTGAGGCGGCGGGCCACCCAGCGCAGCGGCGGGCGCACCGGCTTGATCGTCCCGAGGTCCGGGCAGGTGCCGACGACCACCTCGCAGCCGTTGGCCCGCAGCGCCGCGACGGCCTCGCCGAGCTGGCGGACGGCGAGCTGGGCCGGGCTGTGGCGGGTCACGTCGTTCGCGCCGACCATGATCACGGCGATGTCGGGGCGGTGCGGGAGGGCCTGCTCCAGCTGGCCCGAGAGGTCGGCGGACCGGCCGCCGGAGCGGGCCGCGTTCACCAGCCGGACCGGGCGCTCGGCGACCGAGGCGAGACCGGCGGCGAGCAGCGCCCCCGGGGTGTCGCGGGAGCGCAGCACGCCGAGGCCGGCGCCGGTGGAGTCGCCGAAGACGGCCAGCACCAGCGGCGGCTGCGGTTCGTCGGCGGCGTCGGCGAAGGCCTCGCCGTACACGCCGTCGGCCTTCGGCGGGTCGCCCTCCAGGATGCCGATGGCCTGGATGGCGAGCCTGCCCTCGGTCAGCAGCAGCCCCACCAGGCCGACCCCGAGCAGTCCGAGACCGCCGCCGCCGTACGCGGCGGCGGTGGCGATCCGGCGGGCCACGCGGGCCCGCGAGTCCTGCGCCCCTGGCATCCGGTGCCCCCTTCGCGTCCTCGTGCCGCCCCCTCCGGGGCCACGAAATGCCTGCACTGCGCTCTTACCCGGTTGGGGGGTGCGGCTACCGGCGGGTGGGCCGATCGGTGGGGCGCCGCGGCGCCCGGTGCCGGCGGTGGAGGTGGGCCATTGGGGGCGGTGTGTACGAGGGGAGGCCCGGTGCGCGTGGCACGCCATAGGCTTTGCCCTACCGAAAGCACTCGCATGCCCATAGACCGGGAGGACCCCCGTGCGGTACCACAACTCGATCATCGACCTGGTCGGCAACACGCCGCTGGTCAAGCTGAACAAGGTCACCGAGGGCATCAGCGCGACGGTGCTGGCGAAGGTCGAGTACTTCAACCCCGGCGGCTCGGTCAAGGACCGCATCGCGATGCGCATGATCGAGGCGGCCGAGGCCTCCGGCGCCCTCAAGCCGGGCGGCACGATCGTCGAGCCGACCTCGGGCAACACCGGTGTCGGTCTGGCGATCGTGGCCCAGCAGAAGGGCTACAAGTGCATCTTCGTCTGCCCGGACAAGGTGTCCACCGACAAGATCAACACCCTGCGCGCCTACGGCGCCGAGGTGGTCGTCTGTCCGACCGCCGTCGCCCCCGAGCACCCGGACTCCTACTACAACGTCTCGGACCGCCTGGTCCGCGAGACCCCGAACGCCTGGAAGCCGGACCAGTACTCCAACCCGGAGAACCCGGCCTCGCACTACCACTCCACCGGCCCGGAGCTGTGGGAGCAGACCGACGGCAGGATCACCCACTTCGTCGCGGGCGTCGGCACCGGCGGCACCATCTCCGGCACCGGCAACTACCTGAAGGAGGTGTCGGGCGGCAAGGTCAAGGTCGTCGGCGCCGACCCGGAGGGCTCGGTCTACTCGGGCGGCACCGGCCGGCCGTACCTGGTCGAGGGCGTCGGTGAGGACTTCTGGCCCACCGCCTACGACCGCAACGTCGCGGACGAGATCGTCGCCGTGTCCGACAAGGACTCCTTCCAGATGACCCGCCGCCTGGCCAAGGAGGAGGGCCTGCTGGTCGGCGGCTCCTGCGGCATGGCCGTCGTGGCCGCGCTGGAGGTGGCCCGCAAGCTCGGTCCGGACGACGTCGTCGTGGTGCTGCTGCCGGACGGTGGCCGCGGCTACCTGTCGAAGATCTTCAACGACGACTGGATGGCCGACTACGGCTTCCTGCCCTCCTCCACCGACGAGGCGCACATCGGCGAGGTGCTCGCCCGCAAGGAGGCCATCGAGCAGGCCGGCATCCCGCAGTTCGTCCACATGCACCCGAACGAGACGGTCGCCGAGGCGGTCCGGGTGCTGCGCGAGTACGGCGTCTCGCAGATGCCGGTGGTCTCCCCGGGGGCCGGCCACCCGGACATCATGGCCGGCGAGGTGATCGGCTCGGTCGTGGAGAAGCTGCTGCTGGAGGGTATCTTCGCGAAGGAGATCGAGCTCGCCGACACGCTCGACAAGGTGATGTCCAAGCCGCTGCCGGTGGTCGGCTCGGGCGAGACGGTCACCAACCTGATGACCGTCCTGGAGAAGGCCGACGCCGCGGTGGTGCTGGTCGAGGGCAAGCCGCAGGGCATCGTCACCCGCCAGGACCTGCTCGGCTTCCTGACCGTCCGCGCCGCGCACTGACGCGGGGTCACCGGGCTTCGCCCGTAGGACGGATGTGAAGGATTCGTCCACGGGCGAAGTGGTACACCGGCGTCACCTGCCCGCAGCACGCGGTTAACAACGCTCCGGCATTGTGGTGGTCAACGGCAACAAGCCGAGCGAGACGACAGTGACCGGCCGGGAGCGGCTCCCCGGTGGTCGCGGTCGACTCCGGACACGCCGGGCGGTCCTGACCCGGCCGGCCGTGTCCGCCCTCCCCGACCGCTTGGCGGAGGGAGGGGCCACGCCGCGGGAGGCGCCGTCGTCCCGCCCCTGCCCGGCTCCGGCCGGTCGACAGGGTGCGGCGGCTCCCGTGGCTGCCACCGCGCCTTCGGCGCGACTCCGCGGCTCCCGGGTGGGGGAGCCCCGGCGGAGTGCGGTGGGGCCGGTCCTTCTCCGAGGGACCGGCCCTTCCCGTACGCTCGCACGCATGACCAGCACTGAAACGACCGGCCAGGACGCACCGCGCTACGTCCGGCTCAAGATCGAACTGATCGCGGAGATCACCGACGAGGGCGCCCTCAAGGCGGCGGCTCTGGAGCAGGTGGCCGGCGACGACTACCTCGACGACGAGGAGCGCGCGCAGTCCGTCGAGGCCATCGAGGTCGACCCGTCGGGCTCGCTCGCCCACTTCATCGACCCGGTGGCGCTGCTCGGCGACGTGCCCGGCGTCGAGCTCGCCTCGGCGACCTGGGAGTCGGCCCAGACCGAGTTCGACCCGGACAACGAGGAGTGGGACGAGTACTCGGTGGAGGAGTCCGCCGAGTAGTCGCCGGCCCACGGCTGCGGAGACGCCCGGCCCGCACCCGCGGGCCGGGCGTTTTGGCGTCCGACGGAGGCACATTGGGTCATTTCATAGGATCGCTTACCCTTCGGTGATGGAACCGTGAACGGGCGTATTGCGTTTCTGTATCCGTAATGCCCGGGATGATCAGCAGGGAGAACGCGACGTGACGGCACGCGACGGTCAGGGCCGGTCGGCCGGGGGCAACTGGAGCCGGCGCGGCGTACTCGCGGGCCTGATCGGGGCACCCGTCCTCCTGCTCGCGGCCTGCAACGACTCCAAGGACGCCGACGCGGGCGGCTCCGGCGGCGCCGGTGGTTCCGGCGGCGGCACCCCGGGCTCCGGCGGCAGCAGCGCCCCGAAGACCTCGGCCGCCGTGATCACCGTCAGCCCCGCCGACGGCACCACCGCCGCCAGCTTCAGCGACCCGGTCAAGGTCACCGTCACGGGCGGCACCCTCGGCACCGTCAAGGTCACCGACTCCACCGGCAAGGAACTGGCCGGCCAGCTCGCCTCCGACGGCACCAGCTGGACCTCCGCCGCCGCGCCGGTCAGCGGGACCAAGTACACCGTCGCCGCCACCGCCACCGACAAGGACAAGTTGGAGGCGGACGCCAACGCCGTCTTCACCACCGCCACCCCGGCGAACACCTTCGTCGGGTACTTCACCCCCGAGGACGGCTCGGTCGTCGGCGTCGGCATGCCGGTCTCGATCAACTTCAGCAAGCCGGTCACCGACAAGAAGGCCGTCCAGCAGGCGATCACCGTGGTCGCCGAGCCCGGCGTCGAGATCGTCGGCCACTGGTTCTCCCCCACCCGCCTCGACTTCCGTCCGCAGGAGTACTGGGCCAAGGGCACCAAGGTGACCGTCCAGCTGCGCCTCAAGGACGTCCAGGGCGCCAAGGGCGTGTACGGCACGCAGTCCAAGGACGTGCGCTTCACCGTCGGCCGGGCCCAGACCAGCGTCGCCGACCTCGCCGCCAAGAAGCTCACCGTGACCACGGACGGCCAGGTCAGCGCCGTCTACAAGATCTCCGGCGGGGCGCCCGACCACACGACGTGGGGCGGCAAGATGGTCATCTCGGAGCAGTACCAGCAGACCCGGATGAACTCGCAGACCGTCAACCTCGGCAGCGAGTACGACATCGCCGACGTGCCGCACGCCCAGCGCCTCACCACCTCCGGCACCTTCATCCACGGCAACTACTGGTCCTCGCCGTCGATCTTCGGCGGCCAGAACACCAGCCACGGCTGCGTCGGCCTCCAGGACGCCAAGGGCGCGGCGGACGGCGGCACCGACGGCTACAAGTTCTACAAGTCCTCGATCGTCGGCGACGTCGTCGAGGTCCTGAACTCCGGCGACAAGACGGTCGCCCCGGACAACGGCCTGAACGGCTGGAACCTGGCCTGGGCCGAGTGGAAGGCCGGCAGCGCGGTCTGACCCGCCCGGCGTCCCGGCTGAGAACCGGGCGGGCGGTGGGAAGGCCCGGCTACGTCACCGCTTGGCGTAGTCGGCGAAGCCCTGCCAGTCGACGATCACGCAGGGTTCGTCGCCCAGGATCCAGGCGTCGTGTCCGGGCGGGCAGATCATGAAGTCGCCGGGGCCGAAGTCGGCCTGCTCGCCGTCGTCCATGACGATCCGCATGCGGCCGCCCACCACGTACCCGAGGTGGGCGGCCTGGCAGCTGTCGGTCTTGGCGATCGGCTTCACGTGCTTGGACCACTGCCAGCCGGGCTGGAACACGGCCCGGCCCACCGGGCCGGCGTCCAGGTTGACCAGCCGCAGCTCTCCCGAGCCCTCCTCGAAGGGGCGGATCTCCTCGGGATCGTCGAAGTTCTTCCTGACCAGACCGGACATGGCAGGCTCCTCTCCCCGCGGGACGGCCCGGCCACCGGGAGGTGACCGGGCCGTCCCTGCTGGCCCTTCCAGTCTGCGTCCGGGCCGGGGCCCGGGCTCGTCAGGCCTCGGTGGTGCGGGCCACGCCGATCGGGCACGACGCACCCGTGCCGCCGAGGCCGCAGTAGCCGTTGGGGTTCTTGGCGTCGGAGAGGTACTGCTGGTGGTACGGCTCGGCCGGGTAGAACGGGCCCGCCGGGGCGATCTCGGTGGTGATCGGGCCGTACCCGAGCGCCGTCAGCGCGGGCTGGAAGGCGTCCCGGGCGGCCGTCGCGGCGGCGGCCTGGGCGGGGGAGTGGGTGTAGACGGCGGAGCGGTACTGGGTGCCGACGTCGTTGCCCTGGCGGTTGCCCTGAGTCGGGTCGTGCGCCTCCCAGAAGGTCTTCAGCAGCCGCTCGTAGGAGACCACCGCCGGGTCGAAGACCACCCGGACCGCCTCGGTGTGCCCGGTCAGCCCGCTGCACACCTCGTCGTACGTCGGGTTCGGGGTGTAGCCGCCCTGGTAGCCGACCAGCGTCGTCCAGACACCGGGCACGCGCCAGAACGTGCGCTCGGCGCCCCAGAAGCAGCCCAGCCCGAAGTCGGCCACCTCCAGGCCCTCCGGGTACGGGCCGGCGAGCGGGTTCCCGAGGACGGTGTGCGGCTCGCGCAGGGCGAAGGCCGGCGACTCCCGGCCGGGCAGCGCCTGTGCGGCGGGGACGAGCGAGGTCTTGTGGCGGTTGAACAGCACGGCCTGCTCCATCGGGGTAGGGAGGGTTGTCCCGGGTTCAACGCGGCGGGGCGCCGCCCCATTCCGCCCTCGGCCCGCCTTCGGCCCGTCCGTATCCCGTCCTCGCATTCCGGCGGGCGCCCGGGCGAACGGCCACTACGCTCGACCTATGACCGAGCACCAGCTTCCCCAGGGCTTCGAGACCCTCGCCATCCACGCGGGTCAGGAAGCAGACCCCCAGACCGGGGCCGTCGTCACGCCGATCTACCAGGTGTCCACCTACAAGCAGGACGGGGTGGGCGGCCTGCGGGGCGGTTACGAGTACAGCCGCAGCGCCAACCCGACCCGCACGGCGCTGGAGGAGTGCCTCGCGGCGCTGGAGGGCGGCGCCCGCGGCCTCGCCTTCGCCTCCGGCCTCGCCGCCGAGGACACCCTCCTGCGCACCATCCTCAAGCCGGGCGACCACATCGTGATCCCCAACGACGCCTACGGCGGCACCTTCCGGCTGTTCGCCAAGGTGCTGACCCGCTGGGGCGTCGAGTTCTCCGTCGCCAACACCCAGGACCTGGCGACCGTCCGCGCCGCGCTGCGGCCCAACACCCGCGCGGTCTGGGTGGAGACCCCGTCCAACCCGCTGCTGGGCATCACCGACCTGGCCGCGCTCGCCGAGATCGCGCACGGCGCCGGCGCGCTGCTGGTGGTCGACAACACCTTCGCCAGCCCGTACCTGCAGCAGCCGATCTCGCTCGGCGCGGACGCGGTCGTGCACTCCACCACCAAGTACATGGGCGGCCACTCGGACGTCGTCGGCGGTGCGCTGGTGCTGGCCGACGCGGCCCTCGGCGAGGAGGTGGCCTACCACCAGAACGCGATGGGCGCCGTCTCCGGGCCGTTCGACGCCTGGCTGGTGCTGCGCGGCATCAAGACGCTGGGCGTCCGGATGGACCGCCACAGCGCCAACGCCGAGAAGGTCGCCGAGCTGCTGGCGAGCCACCCCAAGGTCAGCCAGGTGCTGTACCCGGGCCTGCCCGAGCACCCCGGCCACGACATCGCGGCCAAGCAGATGAAGGCCTTCGGCGGCATGGTGTCGTTCCGGGTCGAGGGCGGCGAGGAGGCGGCGGTCGAGGTCTGCAACCGCGCGCAGCTGTTCACCCTCGGCGAGTCGCTCGGCGGCGTCGAGTCGCTGATCGAGCACCCGGGCCGGATGACCCACGCCTCGGCGGCCGGTTCGCCGCTGGAGGTCCCGGCCGACCTGGTCCGCGTTTCGGTCGGCATCGAGTCGATCGACGACCTGCTGGCGGACCTCAAGCAGGCGCTCGGCTAAGGGCGTTGACCTCGTGGGCCCGGTGCATGGGTCTCACGGCTGGTGGCCGTGCCGGTCCGCGGTGTAGGACTCCATCGCGAGGTTGAAGCGGGCCAGCAGCGCGCAGAACGCGTGCTGCTCCTCGGGGTGCCAGCCGGCCACCAGGCGGCGGGTCAACTCGGCTCTGCCGTCGCGGACTTCGGACAGGCGGTGGGCGCCGAGCGAGGTCAGCGCGAGGCGCACGGCACGGCGGTCGGCCGGGTCCTGGACCCGGCCGACCAGCCCGGCCGCCACCAGCGGGGCGACCTGGCGGGTCACCGTGGAGGAGTCCACGCCGAGCGCGTCGGCCAGCGCCTTGACGTTCACCGGGCCGTGCCGCTCCAGGCGGTCGAGCAGCAGGTAGGCGGCCCGGTCCAGCGCGCCGACGCCGTCGGAGGTCCGGACCTGTTCCATCCGGCGGGCGAACACCGCCAGCTGGTACTGCAGTTGGCTGTGCACGGGGTCGGTGCGGTCGGTGGCCTGGGGCGAGGTCGTCGTCATCGCGGCTCACGATCGTCGTGCGGTGAGGGAGGCTCAGAAGCAGCAGATTACGCGGGCCGGGCGGGCCCGGGAACAGTCCCGGCATGCCGGATTGCCGCCCGCCGCCGCCGTAGGCTGGCCTTATGCGCAACCTGCCGATCACCCTCGACGACGTCCGCGGGGCCCAGAAGATGCTGGCCGGGGTCGCCCGGGTGACCCCGATGGAGGGCAGCCGCCACCTGTCCTCGCTGATCGGCGCGCCGGTCCACCTGAAGTGCGAGAACCTCCAGCGCACCGGCTCGTTCAAGCTGCGCGGGGCGTACGTGCGGATCGCGGGACTCACTCCGGTGCAGCGGGCCGGCGGAGTGGTCGCGGCGAGCGCCGGGAACCACGCCCAGGGGGTGGCGCTGGCGGCCTCGCTGCTGGGCGTGCGCTCGACCGTCTTCATGCCGGTGGCCGCGCCGCTGCCGAAGGTCGCGGCGACCCGCGACTACGGCGCCGAGGTCCGGCTGCACGGCAGCACGGTGGACGAGGCGCTGCAGGCCGCGCAGCGGTATTCGGAGACGACCGGTGCGGTGTTCATCCACCCCTTCGACCACTGGGACGTGGTCACCGGCCAGGCCACCGTCGGCCTGGAGATCCTGGAGCAGTGCCCCGAGGTGCGGACCATCCTGGTCGGAGTGGGCGGCGGTGGGCTGCTGGCCGGGATCGCGGCGGCGGTCAAGCCGCTGCGGCCGGACGTGCGGGTGGTCGGCGTGCAGGCGGCGGGCGCCGCCGCGTACCCGCCCTCGCTGGCCGCCGGGCGGCCGGTGTCGCTGGAGCGCTTCGCCACCATGGCCGACGGGATCATGGTCGGCCGCCCCGGCGACATCCCGTTCGAGGTGATCAACACGCTGGCGGACGGGATCCGGACGGTCTCCGAGGACGCGCTGTCGCGGGCGCTGCTGCTCGGCCTGGAGCGGCTGAAGCTCGTCGTCGAGCCCGCCGGGGCGGCCCCGATCGCGGCGCTGCTGGAGGAGCCGGGGACGTTCGACGGCCCGGTGGTGGCCGTCCTGTCGGGCGGCAACATCGACCCGCAGCTGATGCAGCGGGTGCTGCGGCACGGGCTGGCGGCGGCCGGGCGCTACCTGTCGCTGCGGGTGCGGCTCGCCGACAAGCCGGGGGCGCTCGCGGATCTGCTGGGCGTCCTGACCAGGGTGGACGCGAACGTGCTGGACGTCGCGCACGTGCGGACCGACCCGCGGCTCGGGCTGACGGAGGTCGAGGTCGACCTGCACCTGGAGACCAAGGGGCCGGAGCACTGCGCGGTGGTGGTCGGCGAGCTGCGGGACGCGGGGTACGTCGTCGGCAGCTGACGGCTCGCAGGGCCCCGGGCCGACGGCTCCCGGGGCCCCACGCTGACGGTTTTCAGGGCCTCGGAGCGGTTCTTTAAATTCCCTTGACGCGATATATCGCGAGCTGCCAGACTCGCGATACATCGCGTTACCTGTCCATGGGCGAAAACCGAGTCGCCCGCGTTGCCGCATCCGGGGCACAGTGGGACAGATCGCCCATTTCGTTCAAGGAGATGAGGCAGGCCATGGCGCCAGCCATCCAAGCCGAGAACCTGGTGAAGACCTTCGGCGACGTACGAGCCCTCGACGGCGTCAGCCTGGACGTCCCCGAGGGCACGGTGCTCGGGCTGCTCGGCCCCAACGGCGCCGGCAAGACGACCACCGTGCGCGTCCTCACCACCCTGCTGCAACCGGACTCCGGCCGGGCCGTCGTCGCAGGCGTGGACGTCCTCAAGCACCCCAACCGCGTCCGCAGCCTGATAGGCCTCTCCGGTCAGTACGCCGCCGTCGACGAGTACCTGACCGGCTTCGAGAACCTTCAAATGGTCGGCGAGCTCTACCAGATGACCGCGCGCGACGCGAAGGCCCGCGCGCTGGAGCTCCTGGAGTGGTTCAACCTCACCGACGCCAAGGACCGCACCGCCAAGACGTACTCGGGCGGCATGCGCCGGCGCCTCGACCTCGCCGCCGCGCTGGTCGTCCGGCCGCCGGTGATGTTCCTCGACGAGCCGACCACCGGCCTCGACCCGCGCAACCGGCTCGCGCTCTGGGAGGTCATCGAGACCCTCGTCGAGCAGGGCACCACGCTGCTGCTCACCACCCAGTACCTGGAGGAGGCCGACCGCCTCGCGCACGACATCGCCGTGGTCGACCACGGCCGGGTGATCGCCCGAGGCACCGCCGACCAGCTCAAGGCGCAGATCGGCGGCGAGCGCATCGAGGTCGTCGTGCACAACGCCGACCACGTCGCCGAGGCGGTCGCGGCGCTGTCCGGGTACGCGCTCGGGGAGCCCGCCGTCGAGCGGAACACCCGGAAGATCACCGTCCCGGTCAGCGGCGGCGCCCGGGTCCTCGCGGACGTGATCCGCGAGCTCGACGCCCGTTCGATCGAGATCGACGACATCGGTCTGCGCCGCCCGACCCTGGACGACGTCTTCCTGACGCTCACCGGCCATGTCGCCGAGTCCGCGGACGACGAGAACGGCGCGGGCGCCAAGGGCCGCGGCAAGGGCGGGCGCGGCAAGGGCGGCCGGGCCGGCGACGCCGACGAAGGCGGCGAAGGCGGCGAGGACCAGGACAAGCAGGCCGTCGCGGCCGGAACGGAGCGCTGAGATGACCACCGCCACCGAGCACGCGATCGGCGCCGCGGTGCCCCGGCAGCGCCGGGGGCTCTCCGCGACCCTGCACGACTCCTGGGTCGTCGCCAAGCGCAACCTGCGCCGGATGGCCCGCATCCCGGAGATCGTGGTCTTCGGCCTCATGCAGCCCGTCATGTTCGTGCTGCTGTTCTCCTACGTCATGGGCGGGGCGATCCAGATCCCCGGGACGCAGGCCAGCTCCAACTCCTACATCCAGTTCCTGATGGCCGGCATCTTCGCCCAGACCGTCACCTTCGCCACCGCCGGCGCCTCGGCCGGCATCGCGGAGGACATGACCAAGGGCCTGGTGGACCGGTTCCGCTCGCTGCCGATGGCCCGCTCGGCGGTGCTCGTCGGGCGCACCCTGGCCGACCTGGTCCAGACGGCGTTCACCGTGATCGTGCTGGCCCTGGTCGCGCTGGCGGTCGGCTGGCGGATCCACGACGGCATCGTGAAGGCGCTCGGCGCGTTCGTGCTGCTGCTCCTGCTCGGCTACGCCTTCTCGTGGATCGGCGCGCTGATAGGCCTGTCGGTCCGCAGCCCCGAGGCGGCCACCTCGGCGGGCCTGATCTGGCTGTTCCCGCTGACCTTCGTGTCCAACGCGTTCGTGCCGGTCAGCTCGATGCCGGGCTGGCTGCAGGGCGTCGCGTACTGGAACCCGTTCAGCGCCACCGTGCAGGCCTGCCGGGACCTCTTCGGCAACCAGGTCGGGCCGGTGGACAGCGCCTGGCCGATGCAGCACGCGGCGCTGGTGTCGCTGGGCTGGTCGGTGCTGATCACCGCGGTGTTCTCGTGGCTGTCGGTGCGCAAGTACCGCTCGGCCGCGGGCTGATCGCAGCCGGCCCGGGTGCACCGGGCCCGGACGTGCCGGAGGGCGGCCGCGGGGGGACGCGGGCG
>NZ_JBFBDY010000139.1:0-14658 GCF_040683475.1 Kitasatospora sp. NPDC093558
GGCCCGCCGTTGGGGTGCGTCAGGTTCGGTTGTCCAGGTGCGGTCGGTCGGGATCCCGTGGCCGGGATCCTGGGTGGGGATCCCGGTGGGAGCTGCGGGCCCGGCCGGTCGTTCAGGACCGGCCGGCCGGGCCCGTCCCCCGGATCAGTGACCGCCCGCGTCGACCACCTCCACGTCGGCGACCTCGCGCTCGATCTCCTCGGCCGGCAGGGCGACGCGGATCGCCCAGTAGTAGATGGCGAGGGAGAAGACCACGACGATGCCCATGTCGGTCCACATCGGGATCCGGCCGGTGCCGTCGCCGAAGCCGCCCTGCCAGGAGATCAGGCCGAGGCCGATCAGGTAGACCGGCAGCCACTGGGCGGCCTTCCAGTTCAGGCGCGGGGCGTTCGGCAGGCGCCGCTTGATCGCGAAGGCCGCGTAGCTGCCCAGCAGGGCGTAGCCGAGCACGATCGCGAGGCCCAGGCGGGACAGGGTCTGCCAGCCGGACCAGTAGATGATGAGGCTGGCGACCGCGAAGGCGGCCGGCGAGATGAGCCCGCCCGCGGGGAGGCGGTAGGAGCGCTCACGGTCGGGCAGGCGGCGGCGCAGGGCGCCGAAGGCGAGCGGGGCGCCGGCGTACATCAGCACGCTGGCGGAGGTGATGAAGCCGACCAGCTCCTGCCAGCTCGGGAAGGGCAGGAAGCAGATCACGCCGGTGACGAAGGAGATGATCAGGCCGAACCACGGCACGCCGTTCTTGTCCAGCTGCTCGAACTTCTGCGGGGCGTAGCCGTTGCGGCTCAGGCCGTAGGAGATGCGCGAGGTGGCGGTGGTGTAGATCAGGCCGGTGCCGCCGGGGGAGATGATGGCGTCGGTGTACAGGACCCAGGACAGCCAGCCGAGGCCGACCAGGGTGGCCAGGCCCGCGAAGGGGCCGTCGATGCCGGGGAAGTCGAGCTTGTCCCAGCCGTTGGCGAAGGAGCTGACCGGCAGGGCGCCGATGAAGACGACCTGGAGCAGGGTGTAGATCAGGGTGCCGATGGCGACCGAGCCGAGCACGGCGCGGGGGATGTCGCGCTTGGGGTTCTTGCTCTCACCGGCGATCTGGATGGCCTGCTCGAAGCCGAGCAGGGCGAAGATGATGCCGCTGGTGCTGATCGCCGCGAGCACGCCCTTGGCGCCGAACGGCGCGAAGCCGTGCGAGGTGAAGTTGGAGGCGTGGAAGCTGGTGATCGCGAGGACGAAGATCGTGAAGAGCGGGACGAAGATCTTCAGCCAGGTCGCCACGCTGTTCGTGCGCGCAAGGATCCGTACGCCGAGGAAGTTGACCGCGACGAACACCGCCATCAGCACGGTGGCGACGATGAAACCGCTGGTGGTGAGGGTGCCGTTGGTGTTCTGGAGCCCGCCGGCGAAGGACCAGTGCTTGGCGTAGCCGATCATCGCCTCGACCTCGATCGGGGCGACGGTGGCGGCCTGGAGCCAGGCGAACCAGCCGAAGGACATGCCCGCGAGGCCGCCGAAGGCGTAGTGCGGGTAGCGCGCGGTGCCGCCCGAGACCGGGAACAGCCCGCCGAGTTCGGCGTGCACGAGCGCCAGCAGGACGATCGCGACGGCGCCGATGCCCCAGGAGATCATCGCGGCGGGACCGGCGGCGACCACGGCGTTCTTGGCGCCGAAGAGCCAGCCCGAGCCGATGATCGAGCCGACCGAGGCCCACATGAGGCCGATGAGACCGACGTTCCGGCGGAGCGTCCGGTGGGTGGTACCGGATCCGGAGCCGGTGCTCTGTCCCGGCGGGGAGACCTGGTTGGTGGAGACCATGGAGAAATCTCTCTGTGTGTGGGGGCCCCGGCAGGCGGAGCAGCTCTGGAGAGTTGCCACACAGTAGGGCTATTCATAGGCCTATGCACAGATTTCATTACTGAATGTTTACTTACTTTTCCGGACATTCTCGCTGGTAGGGGGTGTGGACGTTTCGGGCGCATTACGTGACTCGTCAGTAGGTCCATCATTTGAGCCGGAATTGAGCTTCGGGTGCCCGATCGTGCATCATGGTCGACGCGTCGTTTTATAGAAATGGTGATCTCTGCATAGTGATGCGGATGGCCTGGGGGGCACCTGTGCGAGGCCGATCGCGCGTGGTCGTGGGTGTGTGATCAACTTCCTCCCGCACGTACGAACACGAGGGGGAAGAACCACATGATCGAACTCGCCGACAGGCCGATGACCTGGGTCATGGCCGGGGACAGCATCACGCAGGCCGTGCTGCACACGCACGGGGCGCGGGGGTGGGTCGAGCACGTGCAGGAGCGCGTGTGCTGGCAGCTCGACCGGCTCACGGACATCGTCGTGAACTCCGGGGTGTCGGCGTGGCGGGCGACGGACGTGCTCGACGCCTACGACTTCGTCATCGGCCGGTTCGCGCCGGACGTGCTGTCGCTGTCGCTCGGCACCAACGACGCCCGGGCCGGGCTGGCCGGGCTCGGGGAGTTCCGCGACGCCATGCGCGAGATCATCGCCCGGTCCGCCGGCGCGCAGATCGTGCTGCACACGCCGCTGATCGTCAGCCACGCCGGGCGCGCCGCCCGGCCCGAACTGCCCGCGTACTGCGAGGCCGTGCGCGAACTCGCCGCCGAGACCGGTGCGCTGCTCGTCGACCACGAGGCGTACTGGCTCGCCGCGTTCCCCGACGGCGAGGCGCTCGCGTGGCTGGACGACCCCGCGCACCCGAACCCGGTCGGCCACCTGCACATGGCCAACCACACGCTGCGCACGCTGGGCCTCGGGGAGCTGACGGACCTGAGCGCGCTGTGAGATGGGTTGCCCGTGGCCGGCCCGCCGACCGGCCACGGGCACCCGTCCGGCGGTTACGGCTTCCAGACCGTCGCGAAGTGCTGCACGGACCAGGGCTGCGGGTGGGTGGCCCGGAAGCCGACGACCAGCCCGGCACGGTTGATGAACTGGGCCGAGGTGTTGTCGCCGCCGGGGACGGTCAGGTCGGTCGTCGTCCCGTCGGTGTTCCAGCGCTTGGCCCACCGGTAGTGCCGGCCGGGGTGGCCGAACCAGGCGAAGCCGACGATGACGCCGGCGTCGTTGACGGAGGTGGCCTCGGTGTCGGCGGGGCCGAGCGCCGTGCGCGTGCCGTCCGGGCTCCAGCGCGCGGCCTGGCCGTAGGGAATGGTGGCGTCGCTGTTGATGCCGATCACGATGCCCGCGGAGTTGACGCCGCTGACCCGGGCGGACGAGCCGAGGTCGGTGACCGAACCGTCGGCCTTCCAGACCAGCGAGTGGCCGTAGCCGGACGGGTCGTCGGCCGGCGTGCCCCGGCCGATCACCGTGCCGGCGTCGTTGACCTGGAGGGCGCGGGAGGTGCCGAGGCCCGACGCGGCGTCCAGGGCGGTGGGGGTGCCGTCCGGGCCCCAGATCACGGCGTGCTCCTCGGGCAGGCCGTCCGGGACCGCGACGGAGGAGTAACCGACCACTGTGCCCGAGCTGTTGATCGAGAGGGCCTCGGCGTCGGTGTCGCCCTCCAGCGGCGCCAGCTGCACGGCGGTGCCGTCCGGGCCCCAGGCCACCGCGTGGCGGTGGCCGCCTCCGTAGGTGGAGCCGATCGCCGTGCCGGCGCCGTTGATCGCGATGGCGGTGCCACTGTCGTCCCCCGCGGGTAGCTGCAGGGCGCTGACCGTGTTGGTGGCCGACCACCGCACCGGCCTGGAACCGGAGTAACCGACCGCGGTTCCGTCGTCGTTGACGGCGAGCGCCTGGCTGCTCTTGTCGCCGGACAGCAGGGGCAGGACGGTCAGGCTGAGGTCCGCGTTCCAGCGGAGGGGGGTGCTCGGGGGAGTGCTGCCGGGAGTGCTGACCAGGGCGTAGCCGACGATCACGCCGTTGTTGTTGAGTGCGGTGGGCTCGTTCCACACCGCGCCGGGCGGGGCGGGCAGCTCGATGCCCGCGAGGGCCGCGTTGGCCGTCGGGGTGGTGTCCGCCGCGGCGGTGCCGGCCAGGCCCAGGGTGAGGGCGGCGGCGGTGGCGAGGGCGACGGTGGTGATGGCGGCGGACCGCAGGGTCCGGGTGCTGATGCTCATGAGTGCGAGTTCCATGTCCCGTCTGTCTCGTGGGGTGTTGAGGGAGCGGTGGGCATCGTCCGGTGGTTACGGCTTCCAGATCACCGCGTGGTGCTGCAGGGAGTAGGGCTGCGGGTGGACGATGTCGACCCCGGCGATCAGGCCGCTGCCGTTGATGACGAGGGCCTCGGTGTTGGCCTGCGGGTTCGCGACGGTCAGGTCGGTCGTCGTCCCGTCGGCGTTCCAGCGCTTGGCGGAGCGGTACTCGCGGTCGGGGATGCCGTTCCAGGAGTAGCCGACGGCGACACCGGCGTCATTGATGGCGGTGGCCACGGTCTGCTGCCCGCCGAGTTCCGTGCGGGTGCCGTCCGGGCTCCAGCGGGAGGCTGCGCCGGCGTCCTGGTTGCTGCCCTGGTTGCCGACGACGGTGCCCGAGGAGTTGACGGCCTGGGCGTAGGTGAGCGGGCCCAGGTCGGTGACGGAGCCGTCGGCGGTCCAGATCACCGAGTGCCAGGGGAAGTTCCCGTCGCCGGCCGGGTTGCCGCGGCCGATGACGGTGCCGGCGTCGTTGATCTGGGAGGCGTAGGTGGCGTTGTAGTCCCCCGCGGCGTCCAGGGCGGTGGGGGTGCCGTCCGGGCCCCAGATCACGGCGTGGGCCAGAGTGCCCGCCGGGTTGGAGGAGAAACCGGCCACCGTGCCCGAGCTGTTGACGGAGACCGCCGTGGTCTCGGTGTCACCGGCCAGCGGCGCCAGGGGGACCGCGGTGCCGTCCGGGGTCCAGGCCACCGCGTGCCAGTGCCCGTTGCCCTGGGAGGAGCCGATCACCGTTCCCGCGCTGTTGATCCCGGACGCGCGGCCGTACGTGTCGCCGGGGAGCAGCGGCAGCGCGCTGACCGTCCCCGCGGGGGACCAGCGCGCGGGGTGGGTGCCGGAGAAGCCGATCGCGGTGCCGTCGCCGTTGACGCCGGTGGCCTCGCCGCTCGGGTCCCCGGGCAGCAGGGGGAGGGCGGCGATGCTGAGGTCCGCGTTCCAGCGGACGGGGACGGCCTGGTGCCGGTCGGTGCTGCCGATGATGAAACCGACGATCACACCCTTGTCGTTGACCGCGGCGGGCTCGCTCCAGCCGGTGCCGGGCGGGACGGGCAGCTCGATGCCCACATTGTTCGTTGTCGGTGCGGTGTCGGCCGTGGCGGTGCCGGCCAGGCCCAGGGTGAGGGCGGCGGCGGTGGTGAGGGCGACGGTGGTGATGGCGGTGGACTGCAGGGTCCGTGTGCCGATGCTCATGGCGTGGGCGTTCCTTGTCTCGTGGAGGGCTGAAGGGTCAGTGCGCATCGCCCGGCGGTTACGGCTTCCAGACCACGGCGGCGTGCCGCCAGGAGCCCGGCCCCAGGTTCGTGATCCGGTACCCGGCGATCAGGCCGGCCCGGTTGATGAACTTGGCCGCGGCGTGGGCCTCCACACCGTTCGGGACGGTCAGGTCGGTCGTCGTCCCGTCGGTGTTCCAGCGCTTGGCCCACCGGCGGTCGCCGTCGCTGCTCTCCGACACGTGGCCGACGACGACGCCGGAGTCGTTGATGGCGCCGACGTTGCTGACGGGCGGGGCGAGGGGCGTGCGCGTGCCGTCCGCGCTCCAGCGCGAGGCCTGGGTGGTGACGGTGCTGTCACCGTAGTACTCGCCGACCATGACGCCCGCGGAGTTGATGAGGCGCGGGCCACCGCCCGTGCCCAGTTCCCTGACGGAGCCGTCGGGGGCCCAGAGCAGCGAGTGCAAGGGGCCGGGGCCGGGCTCGTTGCCGTCCTGGCCGGACCCGATCACGGCGCCGCTGTCGTTGACCTGGATGGCGACGGTGGTGTTGTAGCCCGACGCGGCGCTCAGGTCGGTGGGGGTGCCGTCCGGACCCCAGATCACGGCGTGCTTGCTCTCGGTGCCGTCCGGGTTGGGGTCGGAGGAGTAACCGGCCATCGTGCCACTGCTGTTGATCGAGAGGGCGTGGGCCTCGGTGTCGCCGGCCAGCGGCGCCAGCGCGACCACGGTGCCGTCCGGGCGCCACTCCACCCCACGGCTCTGCTCGTTGCCCCAGGAATAGCCGATCGCCGTGCCGGAGGCGCTGATCCCGTACACGTAGCCCACGGTGTCGCCGGGGAGCAGCGGCAGGGCGCTGACCGTGCCGGCGGGGGACCGGCGGACGGGGCGGTCGCCGGAGTAGCCGATCACCGTCCCGTCGTCGTTGACGCCGACGGCCTGGCCGTTCCGGTCCCCGGGCAGCAGGGGGAGGGTGGTGAGGCCGAGGTCCGCGTTCCAGCGGAGGGGGGTCTTGCGGAAGTCGGCCCCGTAGTGGTCGGCGTAACCGACGATCACGCCCTTGTCGTTGACCCCGGTGGTTTCGCTCCAGTCGGTGCCGGGCGGGACGGGCAGGTCGACGGCGATGGGCGCCGCGTTGGCCGTCGGGGCGGCGTCCGCTGCGGCGGTGCCGGCCGGACCCAGGGTGAGGGTGGTGGCGGTGGCGAGGGCGGCGGTGGTGATGGCTGCGGACCGCAGGGTCCGAATGCTGACGCTCATGGCGTGTGCGTTCCTTGTCTCGTGGACCATTGCGGAATGGCACTTCGGGACTTGCGGGACTTGCACGTTGCAGTGACGTGACGTCAGTTTTTCCATGAAGAGGTCCCTTGTGCCGAAGTGGCCGGCACACGGGACCTTCGCCCAGTCTTCACGAAATCCGGTGCGGGCGCAGCGAATTCCGTACGTTCGTTCGGAGTCGGTGGCGTGAGGGTGGTCCTCAGCCGGGGTGGTGTGCCCCGGGGGTGTGGCCGAAGGTGCGGCGGAAGACGTCGATGAACGCGCTGGCCGAGGACCAGCCGCAGCGGTGGGCCACGGTGGTCACCGGGGTGTCCTCGGCCAGGAGCGCGAGGGCGTGGTAGAGCCGTAGGTGGGTGCGCCACCGGGGGAAGGTCATGCCGAGGTCGGTCTGGAACAGCCGAGAGAGGGTGCGGTCGCTCGCGCCGACCTCCCGGCCGAGGGCGGCCAGGGTGCGGTGGTCGGCGGGGTCGGCGTGCAGGATCGCGCACAGCGCCCGGAGGGTGGGGTCGGTGGGGGCCGGCAGGTGCAGGGGCAGCTGGGACGAGACGCTCAACTGGTCGAGCAGGACGGCGCGCAGGCGCAGGCGGCGGCCGGCGTCGGGGTCCTCCGGGGCCCGGGTGCAGGCGAGGATCAGCTCGCGCAGCAGGGGGCTGACGGTGAGGACGGTCGGCTCGGCCAGGCCGAGCGGGTTGGCGTCCGCGGGCAGGCCGACGAGGTGCAGTTCGAGCGCGCCGTGGGCCCGGTGGGAGTGGACGGTGCCGGCCGGGACCCACAGGGCGCGGTTGGCGGGGGCGACCCACGTGCCCGCGTGGGTGGTGACGGCGAGGACGCCGCGGCCGGCGTAGGCGATCTGGTGGTCGTCGTGGTGGTGGGCGTCGATGCCGGTGCCGGGGGCCAGTGCGTGGGTGATGGTCGGGGCGACCGGCGTGTGGCGGATGGCCGCCGGACGGTTCTGCGACTGGCGGATTTCTGACATTGGTTGGCAGATTATCGGAAGTCCGCGACCCGGGTCCGCCCGGAGCATGAGGGGCGTGGCAACGAAAAAGATCATTCCGCTCCTCTCCGTCGGACACGCCTGCGTCGACGTCTACCAGGGCGCCGTGACCGCCCTCGTCCCGTTCTTCGTCGCCGAGCGCGAGTACTCCTACGCCGCCGCCTCCGGCATCGTGCTCGCCGCGTCCCTCCTGTCCTCCGTCGCCCAGCCGCTGTTCGGCGCGCTCACCGACCGCCGCCCGATGCCCTGGCTGCTCCCGGTGAGCACGTTCCTCGGCGGGCTCGGCATCGCGCTGAGCGGCCTCGGCGGCGCGTACGCGCTCACGCTGGCGTTCGTGGCCGTCTCCGGGCTCGGGGTCGCGGCCTACCACCCGGAGTCGGCGCGGGTCGCCCGGCGGGCCGGGCGGGGGAGCCACCGGGCGATGAGCTGGTTCTCCGTCGGCGGGAACGTCGGCTTCGCGCTGGCGCCCGTCCTGGTCTCGGCCGTCGTCGCCGCAGGGGGCCTGCGGGCGACGCCGTTCCTGGTGGTGCCCGCGCTCGTGGGCAGTGTGCTGTGTGTTGTGGTGCTGCGTGCGATGCCGGAGGTGACGCGAGTGACACCGGTGGCTGGGGCTGCGGCGCGCAGCGGCGGGCGGACGGACGACGTGGTGTCGTTCGTGAACCTGTCGCTGGCGGTGGTCTGCCGGTCCGTCGTGTTCATCGGGCTGAGCACGTTCCTCACCTTCTACGCCCGCGAGCGCACGGGTGGCGGCACAGCGGCAGGCACGGCGGCGCTGTTCGTGCTCTACGCCGGCGGCGCGGTGGGCACGGTGCTGGGCGGCGCCCTGGCCGAGCGGTGGGACCGGGTCACGGTGGTGCGCCGCTCGTACCTGCTGAGCGTCGTCGCCGTCGCGGGCATCGTGTTCGTGCCCGGCCCGGCGTTCTACCTGTTCGTGGCGCTGGCCTCGGCGGGCCTGTACGTCCCGTTCTCGCTGCAGGTGACGCTCGGTCAGGACTACCTGCCCAGCCGGGTCGGCACCGCGAGCGGCGTCACGCTCGGCCTGACCGTCAGCGTCGGCGGCATGGTCAGCCCCGCCCTGGGCGCCCTCGCCGACGCCACGTCGCTCCGCACCGCGCTGACCCCGCTGATCGCGCTGCCCGCGGTGGCCTGGCTGCTGATCCGCACGCTGCCGGAGCCGGCTGTCGTGGACACTGCTGACTACGACGCGGCGAAGCTGCCCGGGAACGCCAGCGCCTCCTCGGCCGGGCTGCCGGGCTCGGCCGAGTAGACGACGAGGGAGGTCTACCTCCCGGCGTAGCCTGGTCCCCATGCGCTCACTGATCCTCCCGCCGCCCGTCCGCTAGCGGGCGGCGCACCCAACCGATCCACCGGATCCCCGCCCGGCAGGCCCCTGACGGCCGCCGGGGCGATGGCTGCCGCCCGCGTGACCAGCGGACCTCGACCGGCATCTCATCGTGGGGAAACGACGCATGACTTCGCATGCCGCCGTGCCGTTCCGGCACGGCCTGTTGTCCATTTCGGCCGCCGCCGTCGCCTGGGGCGTGGGCGGGGCCGTGGCCGCGCTGCTGCTGCGCACGACCGGCCTCGGCGCGGTGGCCGTCTCGTTCTGGCGCTTCGCCGTCGCGGCGCTCTGTCTCTCGCTCCTGCCGTCCGCCGGCCGGGAGGGCGGGCCCGTGCGGCGGGGCGCGGCCGTGCTGACGGGAGTTGGGCTGGCCGTCAGCCAGTGCGCCTACTTCGGCTCGGTGCAGTTCGCCGGCCTGGGGCTGGGCACGCTCGTCACCATCGGCGCCGGGCCGGTGCTGACCAGCCTCGGCGGGCACGTACTGCTGGGGGAGCGGCTCACCGGGCGGGCCGCCGTGGCGGTCGTCCTTGCGCTCGGCGGGCTGGCGCTGCTGGTGGCCGCCCCGGCCGCGGGGCCGCGCCCGGCACTGGGCGTGGCCCTGGCGGTACTGGCCGGCGCCGGACAGAGCGGGCTGACCCTGTGGGCACGCGGCGGCGGTTCGGCTCGCGCGAGCACGGGCGCGTTCGCGACCGGCCTGCTCTGCCTGCTGCCGCTCGCGGCGGCGCAGGGCATCCTGCCCACCGCGGGCGATCCGGCAGTGACCGGGGGAGCGCTGCTGTTCCTCGGAACGGTGCCGACGCTGTTCGCGTACCGCTGGTACTTCCGCGGCCTGACGGCCGTCCCGGGCACGACGGCCGCCGTGCTGGTCCTGCTCGAACCGGCGACGGCGGCCGTAATCGGCGTGGCGTTCCTCGGCGAGCCGCTCACCGCGGGCCTGGTGGCGGGCTCTGCCCTGCTGCTTGCCGCGATCGCGGCCCTGGCGCGCGGGTAGCAGCCGAGGTCACGGCTCCGGCCGGCGAAGACGTCCGTCAGAGGGATGGGAGCTGCACTGCGGTCAGAGCCGCGGGGGCGGCACACCTCCGTCCTGATGGCCGAGCGTCGCAAGTGCCGAGCGTCGCAAGCGCCGAGCGCGCAAGCAGGCAGCGTGACGGGGCCGATCACGCCGGGTCCGGCACCCTGCGCCGGCCGGCCGCTTCGACTTCGCCGGTGTGCAGCTGGCGAGTGTCGGGTCCTTCCTTCCGTTCTGCGGTCCGGACGAGGCAGTGCGGATGGTCGCCGGAGTGAGTGCCACTCTGGCGGTCCCGGATCCGGCCGCTGCCGTCGAGGAAGGGATTGCAGCCGGTGCCACCGTGGTAATGCCGGCACAACCCACCCCCAACGGTCACCGAGCGGTGCCGCGGCACCCTCACGGGGGCGTGTACGAGTACGTCGGCCCCTGAGCCGAGAGTTGCCCGGTCGATGTCGCTGCTGGTGATCGCGCGCGGGTCGTCGATGCCGGCGCTCGCCCGTGGGTGGCCGGCGTCACGTCACCGACCGCAGGGTCGGCGGTCCGGGGGTGAGTGCGCGGAGGACGAGGTCGATGCGGACGCGGGCCGCTCCCGCCCGCTGGAGGGCGGCGGCGACGGCGCGCAGCTCCTCGGGGCCGGTGCAGGCGAGGCGGAGTTCCAGGTCGGCGTCGCCGGCCAGGGCGAGGCCGCTCTGGACGGCCGGGTGTTCGGCCGCGAGGCGGTCGAAGTCGAGGGGGACGGGCCCGAAGCTGACCCGGGCGAGCGCGTGCAGGGCCCGGGCCGGTTCGGGCCGTCCTGCGGCGGGCTCCTCGTCGCCCGGGACCAGTTGGAGGGCGGTCACCGGTGCTGGAGCTGTGCGGTCGGGGCCGGGGCGGGTCGGGCGGCGGTGGTGGTGACGGGCGGGGCCACCAGCCGCGGGTCCAGGACGAGGGCGTCGACGCCGAGCGGGGCGGTGAGCTCGCGCAGCGCGGCCTCGCCAAGCTCGGTGTGGGCCTGGTCCGGCCCGAGGAGGGCGGTGAGCGCCTCGGGGGTGGAGAAGCCGACGGCGCAGCGGCGGCCGTCGCGCAGGCGGAAGAGGCGGAGCGTGTTCGTGCTTGCGGTGCCGTGACCGAGGCGGTTGACGGTGACCGGGACGTGCCAGACGACGCGGGCCATGCGGGTGCTCCCCAATGGAGTGGTGGTGCCTGCCGGAACTGCTCTCTTCGAAGCTAGGCCGGGATCGGCCGGGCGTCGCCGGTCCTGACGCAGCGTTGACCGAATGAGGTGCTGCGTTGACGCACTCCTGACGGACGACTCACCCAACTGGACTACACCACTCCGTACCCTTCCCAAAACGTACGCATCGGATGCTAGTTTGCGTCATGATAGGGAAGTCGGGAAGGATGGTTGCAGGTGGCGCAGTACTACTCGGTGGAACAGGTGGCCGAATTGCTGGGCCTCCATGTGCGCACGGTCCGCGGCTACATCCGCGACGGCCGCCTCGCGGCCACCAGGATCGGCAAGCAGTACCGGATCGCCCGCGCCGACCTGGAGGCCCTGACCGGGGCACCGGTCGTCGCAGCAGATGCCGGGGAGCGGCGCGCCGAGGTGTCGTCCGTCGTCCGGATCGAGGGGATCGACCGCGCGCGGGCGGACCGCCTGACCACCACCGTGCTCGCGGCCATCGCCGGCCCGCGCGAGGGCGGCCGGCCGCTGCACGTGGAGACCGTCCTCGATGAGGAGGCGGGGGCCCTGCGGCTGATCATCCTCGGCGATCCGGCCGACACCGCCGCGCTGCTCACCATCGTCCACACGCTGACCAGGGAGTTGTGACATGTCCGACCCGACCTTCCACCGGCTGGCCGCCGACGGCGCCCCGATTCGCAGCGAGCAGGACGCGATGGACACGATCGCCGACGCCTGGGGCCACGAGGCGAGCTGGGTCGTCGTGCCCGCCGCCCGGCTGCACCCGGACTTCTTCGTGCTGAGCACCCGCGTCGCCGGCGGCATCGTGCAGAAGTTCGTCAACTACCGGATGGGTCTCGTCGTCCTCGGCGACATCGCCCACCACGTGGCCGCGAGCAACGCCCTGCGCGACTTCGTCCGGGAGAGCAACCGCGGCACCCAGCTCTGGTTCCTGGCCGACGAGGCCGAGCTGGCGGCCAGGTTCCCGGCGTAGGGCGTGCCCCGGACCCGCTCCGGTTGCCGCGCGGGCGCCCCGGGACGACGGTGGAACCGACCGCCGTCACGCCCCCGGGGACGACGGCGCGTGCTCCGGGGCGGGGGGAGGTGGAGCGAGGGGCCCGGGACGAGATATCTTGACGTCAAGACGTTGGAGACGTGAAGCGGAGTACCGATGACTGACTCGACCATCATCTATACGCACACCGACGAGGCTCCGGCCCTGGCGACCTACTCGTTCCTGCCGGTCGTCCAGGCCTACGCCTCGACGGCGGGCGTGCGCGTGGAGACCCGCGACATCTCCCTGGCCGGGCGGATCATCGCGAGCTTCCCGGAGCGTCTCGCCGAGGGCCGGCGGATCGAGGACGCCCTCGCCGAGCTGGGCGAGCTGGCCAAGACCCCGGGCGCGAACATCATCAAGCTGCCGAACGTCTCGGCGTCCATCCCGCAGCTCAAGGCCGCCATCGCCGAGCTGCAGGCCCAGGGCTACGCCCTGCCGGACTACCCGGACGACCCGCAGACCGACGAGGACAAGGACGTCCGCGCCCGCTACGACAAGATCAAGGGCAGCGCCGTCAACCCGGTCCTCCGCGAGGGCAACTCGGACCGCCGCGCCCCGCTGTCGGTCAAGAACTACGCCAAGACCCACCCGCACCGGATGGGCGCCTGGACGGCCGACTCCAAGACCAACGTCGCCACCATGGCCGAGAACGACTTCGCGAGCACCGAGAAGTCGGCCGTGATCGCCGCCGACGGCGCGCTGCGCATCGAGCTGGTCGCCGAGGACGGCACCACCACCGTGCTGCGCGAGAAGGTGCCGGTGCTGGCCGGCGAGGTCGTCGACGCCTCGGTCATGCGCGCCGCCGCCCTGAACGAGTTCCTGGCCGCCCAGGTGGCCCGCGCCAAGGCCGAGGGCGTCCTGTTCTCGGTGCACCTCAAGGCCACCATGATGAAGGTCTCCGACCCGATCATCTTCGGCCACGTCGTGCGCGCCTTCTTCCCGAAGACCTTCGCCCAGTACGGCGAGGCCCTGGCCGCGGCCGGCCTGAACCCGAACAACGGCCTCGGCGGCATCCTGGCCGGGCTCGACGCGCTGGCGAACGGCGCCGAGATCAAGGCCTCGTTCGACGCCGAGCTCGCCGAGGGCCCGGCCCTCGCCATGGTCGACTCGGACAAGGGCATCACCAACCTGCACGTCCCGAGCGACGTCATCGTCGACGCCTCGATGCCGGCCATGATCCGCACCTCCGGCCACATGTGGGGCCCGGACGGCCAGGAGGCCGACACCCTCGCCGTGCTGCCGGACCACAGCTACGCCGGCGTGTACCAGGTCGTCATCGACGACTGCCGCGCCCACGGCGCGTTCGACCCGGCCACCATGGGCTCGGTGGCCAACGTCGGTCTGATGGCGCAGGCGGCCGAGGAGTACGGCAGCCACGACAAGACCTTCGAGATCCCGGCCGCCGGCACCGTCCGCCTGGTCGACGCCGAGGGCAACGCGGTGCTGGAGCAGGCCGTCCAGCCGGGCGACATCTTCCGCGCCTGCCAGGCCAAGGACGCCCCGATCCAGGACTGGGTCAAGCTCGCCGTCACCCGCGCCCGCGCCACCGGCACCCCGGCCGTGTTCTGGCTGGACCCGGCGCGCGCCCACGACGCCGTCCTGATCGAGAAGGTCAAGACCTACCTGGCCGACCACGACACCACCGGCCTGCAGATCGAGATCAAGTCCCCGGTCGAGGCCACCGCGTTCTCGCTGGAGCGCATCCGCCGCGGCGAGGACACCATCTCGGTGACCGGCAACGTGCTGCGCGACTACCTGACCGACCTCTTCCCGATCCTGGAGCTGGGCACCAGCGCCAAGATGCTGTCGGTCGTCCCGCTGATGGCGGGCGGCGGCCTGTTCGAGACCGGCGCCGGCGGCTCCGCCCCGAAGCACGTCCAGCAGCTGGTCAAGGAGAACTACCTGCGCTGGGACAGCCTGGGCGAGTTCTTCGCGCTGGCCGCGAGCTTCGAGCACCTGGCCACCAGCACCGGCAACGCCCGCGCCCAGGTGCTGGCCGACACCCTGGACCGCGCCACCGGCACCTTCCTCAACGAGGACAAGTCGCCGAGCCGCCGCCTCGGTGGCATCGACAACCGCGGCAGCCACTTCTACCTGGCCATGTACTGGGCCCAGGAGCTGGCCAAGCAGACCGGGGACGCCGAGCTGGCCCAGGCGTTCGAGGGCCTCGCCAAGGCGCTGACCGAGCAGGAGCAGACCATCGTCGAGGAGCTCATCGCGGTGCAGGGCTCGGCCGTCGACCTCGGTGGCTACTACCAGCCGGACCCGGCCAAGGCCGCGGCCGTGATGCGCCCGTCGAAGACCTTCAACGACGCGCTGGCCAACCTCGGCTGACCACCGGGCGGCCCCCGGGTCCCACGCGGACCCGGGGGCCGTTCGCTTTTCAGGCGCCGAGCAGCACACCGGCCCCGGCCAGGAGCACGACGGCGGCGGCGTTGAGCCACGGGTGCGCCAGCGCCGTCGCGAC
>NZ_JBFBDY010000140.1:0-14603 GCF_040683475.1 Kitasatospora sp. NPDC093558
GCCCGGACGTCCCCTTCGTCGACGTGATGCTCGGCGGCCAGGAGATCGGCGCCGTCATGCTGAGCGACGCCGGCGCCCGCGACCGCCTGCTGTACGGGCAGCTGCCCGCGACCGCCGCCGTCGCCGAGACCACCACCCACGCCGTCCTGCACGCCTTCGCCGACGCCGGGCAGTGGCAGGCCGGGTACCTCGACGCGGACGAGACCGCCGCGCTCGCCCGGCCCGCCGTGCCGCGCCCGCGGACGCCCCCGCCGCTGGACGAGCTGGACCGCGCCCTGCTGCACCGGCTCACCGAGGACGCCCGGCAGCCGCACGCCGCCCTCGCCGCGGCCGTCGGCGCACCCGAGTCGACCGTCCGCCGCCGCCTGCACCGCCTCGACGAGGCCGGGCTGCTGCACACGCACGCCACCGTCGACCCCTGGCTGCTCGGCCTGGCCGTGGACGCCAACCTCTGGCTGGACGTGCCGCCCGGCCGGCTCGCCGCGACGGGCGCGGCCCTGGCCCGGCACCCGCAGGTGCACGGGGTGCTCGCGACCAGCGGGCCGACGAACCTGATGGCCGCGGTGTTCTGCCCGGACCACGCCGGGCTCTACCGGTTCGTCACGGACACCCTCGGCCCGCTCGGGGTGACGCGCGCCGAGACGGCGATCGTCGCGCGCGCGGTCAAGCGGGCCGGTGTCCCCCTCCGGCGCCTGGGAACCTAGGGCGCCTGGGAACCTAGCGCGTGGGTCAGACGCCGGTGCTCGACCCCGGCCGGATGACCATCAGCACCACGACGACCGCCCACAGGAGGTTGAAAACGCCGGCCGTCATCGGCAGCGTCTTCAGCCCCTTCACGGCCTTCTCGCGCTGCTCGTCCCCGGTTTCCGGGGCGAGCGCGTCGACGGCGGCCTGCTGGCCGGGCAGCACGAAGAGGAGCAGCGAGAGCGCGGCGACCGCGGTCAGCACCATCGAGACGATCAGCCAGGACTGCCCGATCACGTCCATCACCTGGGCAAGCCCGATGCCCAGCACCGGCACGGCCACCCCCAGCAGCGCGTAGACCTGGGTGATCCGGTGCAGGATCCGCAGCACCCCGGCGTCGGCGGCCCGGTCGGGCCCGCCCGCCAGCGCCGCCTTCGCACGGCGCGGGAACATGCTGACGGCCACCGCGACCGGGCCTATGAACAGGACCGACGCGAGGACGTGCAGGCTCAGCAGGAACTTGGCCATGGCGGGGACACCCTTAATCCGGCGGTGGGCAGCGATTCGGCGGGGCGTCCGCGGTCCGGCGCCCGACCAGGCACGCTAACACCGCTTACCCCGGCGCCCACCGCGCGGGTCAGCCCCCGGCCGTCAGCTCCACGACCTGCGGTTCGGCTGTGCTGACCGCCGCCACCGCCGCGCCGTGCACCGGGTCCGTCCAGTCGAGGAAGTGCAGGTCCCGGTAGTGGCTGCGCAGCGGTCCGTGCGCCGGGACGGCCAGCGGCAGGGCGGAGAGGTCGACCGACGCCAGCGTGTCCATGGTCGTCCGTCCGATCTTGATCAGCGACTCCTTGCGCACCCACAGCCGCAGGAAGGCCAGGTTCGGCTCGGCGGCCGCCTGGACCAGGGCCAGCTCGGCCGGGGTGAGCACCCGCTGCGCGACCTCGTTCAGGGAGCGCCCGCGCGCGGCGAGCTCGACGTCGACGCCGACGGTTTCGAAGCCGGCCGCCGCGGCGACCACGCCCCGGGTGTGCGAGAGGCTCACGTGCACGTCCGGGTGGTCCGGGAGGAACGGCTTGCCGTGGTCGGCCCGGCCGCAGTCCGGGCACTGCTGGGCGAGGACGAGGCCGTCGGCCGGGACGCCGAGCAGCCGGGCGGCGCAGAGCCGGACGAGGAGGTGGCCGGCGGTGAAGTCGGCCCGCCCGGTCTCCGTCCGGAAGCGCGCCGCGCGCTGCCGTTCGAGGTCGGTGAGCAGGTGCTCGCCCACCTCCGGCCGGCGCAGGACGGCCTCGGCGGAGGCGACGGCGACGAGCGGGGCGGGCCGGTCCTGGCGCCGGTCGTGGTCCTCGGGGGTCATGTCCCCAACCTAGGCCATGGGCCCGCACCCCGGGGCCCGTCCGACCCGCTCGGCCGTTCGACGGAGACCCGGGTCGGATCTGAGAGTGCATAGGGTGTGAATCGTCCGCTTTGCGGTTGGATGTCCCGGATCTGTGGGATCGATGGGAAATCAACGGAAGGCGGCAGGCCGAGCGACCTGCCCTTCTTCATGTGCGGATTCATGTGCGGAGGAAGTGTCGATGGGTCAGGGCACCGGTACGCCGGATCACAGGACGACCACCGTGGAGCGGCCGCGGCCCCGCGGACGCAGGGCCGTGCGGATCGCCGTCGCCACCGCCTTCGCCGCGGTGCCGATGGCCGCCGTGCTGACGGTCGGTTCGGCCGCGCCGCTGGCGCCGCCGCTGGGCGCCTGCACCGGGCCCGACTGCCCGTCCACCTGGCCGGCGCCGAACAACGGCGACTTCACCGGCCGTGATGCCACGATCAACGTCTTCGCCGGCGGCGACTACACCGTCAACGGGCGCGCCGCCGAGGCCGAGGGCAAGATCGTCACGCTGGGGAACCTGACCATCGACAAGAACGGCGGCGGCGTCTTCAACATGGGCGTCGTCGGCGTAGGCTCGCGCGTCGTGCCGCCCAACGGCAGCGACTTCGTGACCGTCGGCGGCAACGTCGACGTGAAGAGCGGCAATTCGATCCTGATCGGCGGCAGCGACTCCCATGGCCCGGCGTTCGGGAACCTGCGCCACGCCGGCAGCGTCACCGGCACCGTCAGCATCGACCCCACCGGCAGTTCGATCCAGGACCCGAACGCGGCGGCGCCGTACCAGACGGTGCTGACGCAGATCGAGGAGATCTCGGACTGCGTCGGGCGGGCCGCCGCGACGGGCACCGTCGACGTCTCCTCCAGCCAGGCCACCTTCACCGGCGATGGGACCAGCACGAAGCAGGTCTTCAACGTCACCCGGAACCTCACCGGGCCCAGCGGCGGCCAGATCGGCCTGGTCTTCAACAACGTCCCGGCCGGGGCCACCGTCGTGGTGAACATGCTCGGGGACAACCCGGTCATCAACACCTACACCGGCACCGGTCTGGCCGGGGACCAGACCACCGACATGCGCTCGAAGCTGATGTACAACTTCCCGACCGCGACCACGGCCCAGCTCCTCGGCAGCGCCCAGTTCCAGGGATCCGTCCTGGCGGGCAACCCGGGCGGGACGACGACCATCGCCGAGCCGGGCATGAACGGCCGGGTGTACGTCGCGGGCAACCTGATCCAGACCGGCACCGGCGGCTACGAGATCCACAGCTACCCGTTCGACGGGGACCTGCCGGACTGCCGGACGACGCCGAGCCCGTCGCCGTCCAACTCACCGTCCAACTCGCCGTCCCCGTCGCCCTCGCCGTCCCCCTCCCCGACGTCGCCGACGCACTCTCCGTCGCCGTCCCCGACGGCCCCGACCTCCACGGACCACGCTCCGACGCCGCCGTCCCCGACCGCGAGCACCACGTCGCCGTCGGCCACCACCACCTCGCCCTCGCCGAGTTCGTCCACCTCGGGCCCGGTTCCGACCAGCTCGCACCCGACCGGACACGAGTCCAGCCACCACCACGGCGGCGGTGAGCTGCCGTCGACGGGCACGGGCAACGCCCCCGTCGTCCTCGGCGCCGCCGGCGTCGGCCTGCTCGCCCTGGGCGGCCTCGCCGTCCTGGCCGCCCGCCGCCGAGGCCGCCACGGCTAACCGCCTTACGGCCAACCGCCTTTTGGCCAACCGCCTTTCGGCCAACCGCCTTTCAGCCAACCGCCTCACGGCACCACGGGCCGCCCGGTCATCCGCGACCGGGCGGCCCGAGCCGTGTCACCGTCCGTGCAGCGCGAAAAGGCCCCTCGCGGGAGGGCGAGGGGCCTGCCACCGGCCGTGTGGTCAGCGTTCCGCGAAGAACCGGTCCACCGTGCCGCGCCGGGCGGCGACCGCGGCCACCGACTCGCCGACCACCCGGCCGGCCAGGTCGACGGCGAACTCGCCGACGTCGTCCCGCAGTCGGGCCGCCGACAGCTCCCGGTCGGAAGCGAGCCGGGCGTGGGCGGCGGCGACCAGCCGGTCGCGGTCCCGGAGGGCCTCCTCGCGGGCCGTCGCGATGGCCGCCGCCCCCTGCTCCGCGTACTCCTGGCGGATCCGCGAGGCCTCGTGCCGGGCGTCCGCGAGCTGCTGCCGGACGGCGTCGTGCACGGCCTCCGCCTCGGCGCGGACGGCTTCGGCCCGCTCGGCGCGGCCCTCGGTCGCCTCCCACCGCTCGGCACGGACCCGCTCGATCCTCGGGATGATGCCGCGCCCCAGGGCGCCCACCATCAGGAAGAGCAGGGCGAGTCCGAGGGCCAACTGGCCGGGATCCGGCTGGAGCGGGCCGAGTTCGAGTTTCATGTGACCTCCCCTGTGTTCCGACGAACGGTCACAGGGGAGCTTCCCCACAGGGGTTGAGCACGGAACTTTACCCGGGCATGACCTTCGTCACTGCTCCGGTCGGGTCACCTCGCCGCGGTCATGTCACCTCGGTCAGGTCACCTCGCCGCGGCGGGAGAACCGCTCCTGCCGCCACTCGCCGCTCTCCAGCACCTCGGCCAACTGCCGTGCCGCGTCCCAGACATCGGTGTGGGACAGGTAGAGCGGGGTGAACCCGAAGCGCATCAGGTCCGGCGCGCGGAAGTCCCCGATCACGCCGCGCGCGATCAGCGCCTGCACCACCGGGTAGCCGTCCGAGAACCGTAGCGCGACCTGGCTGCCGCGCCGGGCGTGCTCGCGCGGGGTCGCCACCTCGATCCCGTCCAGGCCCTCGACCAGCGCGATGAACAGGTCGGTCAGCGCGAGGCTCTTCGCCCGCACGGCCGCCAGGTCGGCGCGCTCCCACACGTCCAGGCTGGCGCCCAGCGCGGCCTGGCCGAGCAGCGAGGGTGAGCTGCACAGGTACCGCCCGATGCCCGCCTTGGGGTCGTACCCGGGCTCGAACGCGAACGGTCGCGCGTGGCCGAACCAGCCGCTCAGCGGCTGCAGCGGGCCGGCCGCCAGCTGTCGCTCGGCGACGTACAGGAAGGCCGGCGCACCCGGGCCGCCGTTGAGGTACTTGTAGGTGCAGCCGATCGCGAAGTCCACGCCCGCGGCGCCGAGTTCGACCGGCAGGGCGCCCACCGAGTGGCACACGTCCCAGATCATCAGCGCGCCCGCGGCCTGCACGCGCGCGGTGATGCCGGCCATGTCGAGCAGCTCGCCGGTGCGGTAGTCCACGTGCGACAGGACGACCGCGGCGACGTCCCCGTCGAGGTGCGCGTCGAGCTCCTCCGGCCGGATCAGCACGCTGCGCGCGCCCTCGACCAGACCGGTCACGCCCTCGGCGATGTACAGGTCGGTCGGGAACGCCTCGCCGTCGCCGAGCACCGTGCCACGCCCCGGGCGCAGCCGCAGTGCCGCGGTGAGCACCTTGAACAGGTTCAGCGACGTGGTGTCGCAGACCACGACCTCGTCGGCGCCTGCCCCGATCAGCGGCGCGATCCGGCGGCCGAGCGCGTACGGCTGCTCGAACCAGCCGGCGTCGTTCCAGCTGCGGATCAGGTCGCGGCCCCACTCCTCCTCGACCACCTGGCGCACCCGCTCGGGCGTGCGCACCGGGAGCGCGCCCAGCGAGTTCCCGTCCAGGTAGATCACCCCGTCCGGCAGCGCGAACTCCTTGCGGAACGCCGCCAGCGGGTCGACGGCGTCCAGCTCCGCGCACTCCTCGCGCGTGAGCGCACCCGTGATCTTGCCCGTGCCCATGTCCTGCCCCTCGCTCACATCTCGTCCCGGATGGACCACAGTTCCGGGAACACGTCCTGGTCGGCCGACTTGCGCAGCCAGGTCAGCCCGCTGGAGCCGCCCGAGCCGGGCTTGCCGCCCATCGTCCGCCGGACCGCGTTCAGGTGGCGCTGGCGCCACCGGGTGACCCGCTCGGCGACGTCCAGCAGCGCCTCGGCGAGCGGCTGGAGGTCGGCGTACTCCGGCTCGGTGTACACCCGGCGCCAGGCCGCCGCGACCTCCGCGGAGGCGTGGTGGCGCTGCTCGGACGGCAGGTGCTGGACGGCCAGGCCCCGGCGGGCGAGCACGGCCAGCGCGTCGTCGTACAGGCTGGGCGCGCGCAGCGCCTCGGCCAGCTCGTCACGCGTCCGCGGCGCGTCCGCGTACATGTTCAGCAGCGCGGGGTTCTTGTTGCCGAGCAGGAACTCCAGCTGCAGGAAGGCCGAGGACTGGAAGCCCGAGGCCTCGCCGAACAGCGCGCGGAAGGAGTTGAACTCCTCCGGCGTCATGGTGGCGAGGAGGTCCCACGACTCGATCAGCACGTCCTGGGCGTGCGTGCCGCGCCGCAGGGCGGCCAGCGCCGACGGCAGGTCGTCCTCGCGCAGCGCCTGCTGGGCGAGCGTCCACTCGTGCCGCAGCAGGCCGAACAGCAGCTCCATCACCTGCGTGGTGACGATGAACGACATCTCCGCCGGCGCCTTGCTGAGGGGGTGCTGCAGCGAGTGCAGCTCCGCCAGGCGCGCGTAGCGGGCGTACGGGGTGCCCCGACCCGGCTCCCCGCCCCCGACGAACGAAAGGCTGGGTGTCTCCACCGTGTCGTGCCCCATCCCGATCCCTCCTGAACGTCCGGGCACCGCGGCCCGGGCCCGGTGACCAGACGGACGGCCTGGTTCCACCGGGGGACCCCATTGTGCGGCGGTGCCCGCCCCGGTTTGAATGGCCGCCGGGCACCGCAACGGCCCCTCGGGCTGTTGTTCGCGAGGCGTTGCGACGATTCCCTTTACGATCGACAAGACCGCCGATTTCGGACACTTTCCCACCACTCCGGGAGGCGCCATGGACGCCGTCGACCGCCGCCTGCTGGCCGAGCTCCAGGCCGACGCCAGGCTCTCGTACAACGAACTCTCCCGCCGGGTGAGCCTGTCCGCACCCGCGGTGGCCGAGCGGGTCCGCCGCCTGGAGACGGATGGCGTGATCGCCGGCTACCACGCGCACGTGGACCTCACGCGCGCCGGGCTGCCGATCACCGCGCTGGTCCAGATCCAGTGCTACGGGCCGCGCTGCGTGCTGCGCGACCCGGAGGTGGCGACCTGGCCCGAGGTCCTCCAGCTGCACCGGGTCACCGGCGGGGCCTGCTGCGTGCTGCTGGTCGCGGTGCCCACGATGGCCGAGTTCGAGCGGCTCTGCGACCGGCTCGGCACCTACGGCCAGCCGTCGAGCTCGATGATCCTCTCCAGCCCGGTGCCCTGGCGGACGGTGGTCGTGCCGTGAGGCCCGTGACCACCGGGAAGTCCCGTTGCCCGGCCGAGGGTTCCGGCGGGTAGGTTCCTCGGCATGACGAACGAGCGTCACATCCTGCTGCTGACCGGAAGCCTCCGCGCCGGGTCCTCCAACGAGACGGTGCTGCGCACGGCCGCCGCCCTCGCCGCCGAGGCCCCGGGCCTGCGCGCCACCTACTACGACGGGCTGGCCGCGCTGCCGCACTTCAACCCCGACCACGACACCGACCCCCTGCCGGAGGCGGTGACCGGGCTGCGCGCGGCGATCGAGGGCGCCGACGCGCTGCTGATCTGCACCCCGGAGTACGCGGGCACGCTGCCCGGCTCGTTCAAGAACCTGCTGGACTGGACGGTCGGCGGGGTCGAGGTCTCCGACAAGCCCGCCGCCTGGATCAACTGCGCCGGCCCCGGCCGGGGCGAGGGCGCCGTCGCCACCCTGCGGACCGTCCTCGGCTACACCGGCGCGGCCATCGTGGACGAGGCCTGCGCCCGGATCCCGCTGGACCGCCAGGCGGTCGGCGCGGACGGCCTGGTCGCCGACCCGCTGGTGCGGGAGAGGATCGGCGAGGTGCTGGCCCGCCTGGCCGCCGCCTGACGCGTGAGCGGCCTGGCCGGGCGCCCGGTTCAGTGACCGGTTCCGTGCCCAAAAAAGCTCAGTGCCCGGCTCAGTGCCCCGCGAGCATGGTCACGCCCAGCCCGGTCAGGCCGTTCAGGAACAGCTCCACGCCCACCGCCGCGAGCAGCAGTCCGAGGAGCCGGGACAGCACCTCCAGCGAGGTGCGATGGGTGCGCCGCATCAACGGCGCGAGCACCGCCACGGCGACGTAGTTGATCACCACGACGGCCACGTACGCCCCGGCGACGGTCGCCCGCCAGCCCCAGTCGTCCTTGGTGAGCGAGGCGACCAGGACGGCGCTGACGGCGAGCGGGCTGGCGATGTACGGCAGCAGGAGCTCACGGAAGCCGTCCAGCATCGGATTCGGCAGGTGGTCGTCGTCCCCGCCCTCGCCGAGGTGCATCCCGAAGACCAGCGCCACGGCGTAGACGAAGAAGATCGTCCCGCCGGCGAGCTGCAGCGACTGGTCGCTGATGTGGAACAGCGTCGTGACCTCGTCCGCGCTGAAGCCGAGCACCAGACCGATCACGGCCGAGACGAGCGTGCTCCAGGCGGCGAGCCGCCGCAGGTCCCGGGTGCTCCGGGTGGGGGCCAGCCGGGCGAACGACAGCAGCACCTTCGGCGGTCCGACGACGGCGAAGAAGGTGATGAAGGCGCTGGACAGGTTGAAGACGAACATCCGCTCAGCATGACCGCGGCGGCGGGCCGGGGCGGCGGTCCATTCCCGGTCGGCGGCGGATTCGCCCGGATGGCGGTCCCGGCTCGAACGGGTGCGCGCTCTCGGGTCCCATGGACGGAGGACCACCACCGCGGGAACGAGGTTGCGACATGTGTCTGAACCGTAGGGACCTGGGCCTGCTGGCCCTGCGCGGCGCGGTCGGCGGGGTGCTGATCGCGCACGGCACCCAGAAGCTGTTCGGCTGGTTCGGTGGCGGCGGCCTGGAGGGCACCACCAAGGCGATGGAGCACATGGGCTTCCACCCGGCCAGGGAGAGCGCGATCGCGGCCGGCCTCGGCGAGGCGGGCGGCGGCGCGCTGCTGGTGGCCGGCCTGGCCACGCCGGCGGCCGGCGCGGTGGTGGCCGGGACGATGGCCGGCGCCGTGGCGGTGCACGCCCCGGCCGGCTTCTTCGTGATGTCCGGCGGCTACGAGTACCCGGCCTTCCTCGGCGCGACCGGGCTGGCCCTGGGCCTGGCCGGCCCCGGCCGGTACTCGCTCGACCACGTGACCGGCCACGCCTTCGACCGGCCGTGGATCGGCGTGCTGGCCTTCGTGGCGAGCGCCGCGTCCGCGTACGGCGTGGTGGCCAGGCGCCGGCACGTCGTACGGCTGCGCGAGGAGCGGGCGGCGGTGGAGGCGGACGAGCAGGAGGGCTCGGGCCTGTCCTGAAGCCGGGCCTGTCCTGACGCCGGCGGGGCGGTCCGTCCGACTCACCCGGAGGCATCACCCCGCTGGCGGCTGCGCCCGGGGCCTCGGAGGGTGGGCCGGGAGGCGTGCCGGGCAGCCCGAGCGCCGGAGGACACCAGAAGGGACGGGACCGCCCATGGACCGCCAGCCGCTCGCCCGGGCCACCCGCAGGGTCACCGCGCGGCAGCCCGACACCCCGCTGCTGCGCCGCCAACGCCGGGCCGTGGCAGGGGTGTTGGCGGCCGTGGTGGCCGGCGCGGCGGTCCTCGCGGGGTGCTCCTCGGGCAAGAGCCCGGGCAGCGTCGCGTCCTCGGCCGCCGGCGAGATCGAGCAGGGCGTCTCGGCCGCCGCATCCGCCGCCTCGGCGCTGGCCTCGGCGGCCGGCGGGGCCGGTGCGCTGCTCTCCTCGGCGGAGGCGCAGGCCTCGGCGGCGTTCTCGGCGGCCTCGTCCGCCGTGGCGGGGATCAAGGGCGGGCTGGACGCGAAGGCCGACGTCGCGGTGGGCGCGGTCACGGTCGGTGCGGACGGCACGGCGCAGGCGCAGCTGACGGTGACCAACCACGGGCAGCAGTCGTACCGGTACGTCGTCCAGGTCGACTTCACGGACGGATCCGGCCAGTTGCAGGACGCGACGGCGGTGACCCTGGACGACGTGGCCGCCGGGCAGAGCGCCCAGGCCACCGCGAAGAGCAACCGGGACTTGTCCGGAACGGTCAAGGCGGTCGTGGCGAACGCCGTCCGCTACTAGGGAGGGGCCTTTCCGCAGGTGGCCGGAGGTGCCGGTGGGGAGAGTCGGTGGGGAGACGAACCTTAAGGGCGGCTCAAGGCCCGACGGCCCCTCTTGACGGGCGAGTTGGTCTAGTCCATTTTTATTGCCCAGGTGCAGGGAGCCCCTGAACCGGCGTCAGTGGCCCTGTGGTCACCGGCGCCGGTTCGGCACATCCCGGTGTCCGTCACGGCCTGATCCCGCTCGATTCCCTTCCTTGATCTGTCATGCCCCGGTCGTCCGGCCCCACCCCGGACGGCGTCCCCGGAGCGGACGGATACCCCCACACCCAGGAGTCACGCACCCATGCTGCGCTCACGCATTGAAAGGGCCGGGACCCCGGCTCAGGAAGGCGTCCGCCGTCGGCGCCCGAAGAGCCTGGCCGCGATCGCGGCCGGCACCACCGCCGCCCTGCTGCTCGGCGCGGGCCTCGCCCTCTCCGGTGGCGGCGCGGCCAACGCCGCGACCACCAACTCCACCGGCGCGCCCGCCACCAGCGGCGGCATCAAGGTCGCCTACTTCGACCAGTGGTCGATCTACGCGAACGGGTACTACCCGAAGACGATCCAGGACACCGGCGTGGCCGGGAAGCTGGACTACCTGATCTACGACTTCGCCAACATCCACCCGACCGACCTGGGGTGTTTCGAGGCCACCAAGGCCGCGGACACGAACGACAACAACCCCAACGCGGGTGACGGTGCGGGCGACGCGTTCGCCGACTACCAGAAGAGCTTCGGCGCGGACATCTCGGTCGACGGCGTCGGCGACGTCTGGAACCAGCCGATCGCGGGCAACTTCAACCAGCTGAAGAAGCTGAAGGCGAAGAACCCGAAGCTCAAGGTCCTGATCTCGCTGGGCGGTTGGACCTACTCCAAGTACTTCTCGGCGGCGGCCGCCACGGACGCCTCGCGCAAGCACCTGGTCTCCTCCTGCCTCGACATGTTCATCAAGGGCAACCTGCCGACCGACGCCGGCTTCGGCGGCGCGGGCTCGGCGGCCGGCGTCTTCGACGGCGTCGACATCGACTGGGAGTACCCGGGCGGCGGCGGTCACACCGGCAACATCTCCAGCCCGGCCGACAAGCAGAACTTCACCCTGCTGCTGCAGGAGTTCCGCAACCAGCTGGACGCGCAGGGCAAGGCCGACAACAAGACCTACGCCCTGTCGGCGGCGGTCGGCGCCGGCCAGGACAAGATCATGAACGTCGAGACCGACAAGATCGGCCAGTACCTCACGTTCCTCGACGTCATGACCTACGACATGCACGGCGGCTGGGACGCCCAGGGCCCGACCAACCACCAGGCCCCGCTCTACTCCGGCCCGAACGACCCGATGACCCCGGCCAAGCCGGGCCACGGCAAGTACTCGATCGACAACGCCGTCAAGGCGTGGACGGCCGGCGACCCGGACTACGGCATCCCCGGCGGCTTCCCCGCCAACAAGATCAACATGGGTGTGCCGTTCTACTACCGCGGCTGGACCGGCGTCCCGAACAACGGCCAGAACGGCCTGTTCCAGCCCGCCGCCAACCCCGCCGCCGGCGCCGCGATGTCCGGCAACGTCCCCGGCATCCAGATGTACAAGGAGCTCACGGGCTTCGTCGACAACCCGTCCAAGACCTTCTGGGACGACGCCGCGAAGGCCACGTACTTCTACGACGGCACCACCTTCTGGAGCGGTGAGGACGCCCGGTCGATCCAGGCCAAGCTCGACTACGCCCACTGCAACGGCCTCGGCGGCTCCTTCGCCTTCTCGCTGTACGACCTGGGGACCAACACCTCCCTGTTCGACACGATGGTGAACGCCACCAACGGCTCGGCCGCGGCCTGCCCGGCCCCGCCGTCCCCGACCGCCACCGCGACGGCCACCAACACCGGGACGCCGACCCCGACCGCCACCGCGACCGCGACTGCCACGGCCACCGCGACCGCCACCGCTACGGCGACCTCCACCCCGACCGCCCCGGCCACCTGCTCGGCCGCCCCGAGCTGGGACCCGAACACCACCTACGCGGCCGGCGGCACCAAGGTCTCCTGGAAGGGCCACTACTACACCAACAAGTGGTGGACCAAGGGCGAGGATCCGACCCAGAGCGGCCAGTGGGGCGTCTGGGCCGACAACGGCCCCTGCTGACGCCCGGGCCCTGACACCACTGCGTCGACCGTCAGGGCGCGACCCGAAGAGTGGCTGAGGGCCTGACGGACCCTCGCACCGAATGACGTCCGGCCCGCCGGGGGAGACCATCCCCCCGGCGGGCCGGAGCCATGTCCGGGGCCGTGTCCGGGGCGATGTCCGGAGCCTGCGGCCCCGGAGCCGTGCCCGGGGCCTGCGGCCCCGGAGCCGTGTCCGGAGCCTGCCGGCCCGCAGGACTACGCGAGGTCCGCGGCGCGTCCGGGCGCGTCCGGGCGGCTCTCCTCGATCCGCCGCAGCATCCGCGCCAACAGCGCCGACAGCACGGCCCGCTCCTCGCCCACGATGTCCTGGAGCAGCTCCTCCTCGAACACCGCCGCCATCCGCATCGACTCCAGCCACTTGTCGCGGCCGTTCTCGGTCAGCTCGATGATGACCCGCACGCGGTTGGACTCGTCCCGCTCCCGGGTGACGAGGTCCTCGGCGACCATCCGGTCGATCCGGTGCGTCATCGCCGCCGGGGTGAGTCCGAGCCGCTTGGCCAGCTCGCCGGGGCCGAGCCGGTAGGGGCTGCCGGACACCACCAGTGCCTTGAGCACCTCCCACTCCGCGGACGTGATCCCCAGCACAGTCAGCTGCCGGTCGTAGGCCACCCCCATCCGCCGCGAGACCCGGTTCAGGGTCTGCACGATGGTCTCCACCTGCGGGTCCACCGTGGGGAACTCCCGCTGGTAGACGGCCACCTGCTCGGCGATGCCGAGCTCCTTGGGCTTGGCCGGAGCGGGCTTGTCCGTAGTCATGCGGACCAGTGTCGCACGGGGGCGTGCATCTCTTAAGCCTTTGACTCCACACTCTTCTGGTGCTAAGACTTTATCTCGTCAAACTTTAGCTCTGAAATCTTCTGGACTTAAGAGTATCCAGTCGAATCTCCAAGAAGGGGTGTGCACGGTGACCGGCACGGTGAAGCAGCAGAGGCAGCAGCGACGCGGGGCGGGCGGCCCGCTGCGCCGCGTCCAGATCGGCAACGCGCTCAGCGCGTTCGGCAGCGGGTTCACGATGCCGTACATGTTCGTGTACGTGGACCAGGTGCGCGGGCTGGGTTCGCTGGCGGCCGGGATGGTGTTCACCGTCTTCGCGCTCGCGGCGCTCGCCGTCCTGCCGTTCACCGGCCGCGGCATCGACAAGTACGGTCCCCGGCCCGTCCTGCTGGCCGGCACCGCGCTCGCCGCCACCGGCGCGTTCGCCTTCGGGCACGCCACCGGCACCCCCGCCCTGCTGGTCTCCTCGTTCCTGTTCGGCGCGGGCGTCACGACCTGCCAGCCGGCGCTCGCCACGATGATCGTCCGCTGCTCGACCGCGGCGACCAGGGCGCACGCCTTCGCGCTGCAGTTCACCCTGGTCAACCTGGGCATGGGCATCGGCGCGCTGGTCGGCGGACAGATCGTGAACGTGGCCGACCCGGCCAGCCTCACCCGGCTGTTCACGATCGAGGCGGCGACCTTCCTCGGCCTCGCCCTGGTCACCGGCACCGCCCAGGCTTCCAAGGGGTACAGCCCCAAGGTGCACCTGACCGCCGTCCACGAGAAGACCGAGGGCCCGACCGGCCTGCGCGCCCTCGTCGCGGACAAGGCGATGCTGCGGCTCTGCGTCCTCGCCGGGCTGATCTTCTTCACCTGCTACGGCCAGTTCGAGTCCGGCGTCGCGGCCTTCGCCACCGACACCGTCGGCACCGCGCCCTCCACCCTGGGCTTCGCGATCGGCGCCAACGCGCTGACCATCGTCGTCCTGCAGATGTTCATGGTGCGGATCACCGCGCGCCGCCGCCGCACCACCGCCATGGCCGCGGCCGGCCTGGTCTGGCTCGGCGCCTGGACGATGGCCCTCGTGGCCGGCCTGATCCGGACCGAGACCATGGCCGCCACGGTCGCGATCGTCTCGATCTACGCCCTGTTCGGCGTCGGCGAGTCGCTGCTCGCGCCCACCATGGGCCCGATCGTCGCCGACCTCGCCCCGGCCCGGCTGCTCGGCACCTACAACGCCGGCTACGCCCTGGTGAAGCAGATCGCCATCGCGGTCGGCCCGGCCGTCGGCGTGCTGCTGGTCGGCTCCGGCACCTGGCCGCTCTACCTCGCGGCCATGGCGGGCTCCACGCTGCTGATCGTCGCCCTGGCCCTGCGGCTGCGTCCGCACCTCACGCCGGAGCAGGACAACGCGGCCCCGGCCGTCGTCCACGCGATCCCCGTCCGGGAGCTCCAGACGGCCGCGTAGCGGATCGTGGGGCCGGGGGCCCCCCGGGGGCCAGGGGGGCGGCCCGCGCGCCGTGGGTTAAAACCCAC
>NZ_JBFBDY010000141.1:0-14583 GCF_040683475.1 Kitasatospora sp. NPDC093558
GGTCATCCAGACCGGCCGCCAGCCCGGGCGGGCGCCCTTGGCGGCGCTCTCCTCGCGGATGCCGAGGCCGGCGGTGATCGCCGCGGCGCGGGCCAGCGGCGGCAGCAGGACGGCGAGGACGGCGGTGCCGAGGCGGCCCTGCGCGAGCGCGCCGGTCGCGGCGGGCAGCAGCGCGTAGGTGGCGCTGGCCCAGGCGCGGACCAGCTTGGAGTCCAGCAGCGGACGCGAGACCAGGTAGGCGCTGACCGCGGCGAGCGGCACCGTCAGGAAGAGCAGCAGGGTGATCGCGAGGTCGGCGTGGCCGAAGAACACCCAGGACAGGACGGAGAGCACGCCGAGGTACGGCGGGGCGGCGGCCGTGGAGCCGGTGCCGATCGGGTGCCAGGCGTCGGCGTACATCGACCAGAGGCCGCCGGCGCCGTCCGCGGCCGGCAGCAGGGCGCCGCCGAGCAGCATGCCGCTGCCGAACAGGCCGCGGCAGGCGACCAGGGCGAACACCAGCAGGCCCGCGAACAGGACGGGCGCCGGGCGCCGGGCGAGCTTCTTGATCAGCGCGAACTGCTCGACGACGAGGTCCTCGGCGTCGTCGTCGCCGCCCGCCTCGGCGGAGCCGTGCCGGCCGACGGAGTCGTCCGCGCCCCCTATCCCGAGCGAGCTGATGACGCCCTCGATGGCGAGCCGAGTGGTCGCGCCGGGCGCCGGGAACAGCGTGCGGTCGTCTAGGGCGTCGGCGGCCCTGGTCCGGGCCCGGCGCTTGCGCGCGGCCAACAGCCGTGGCAGCCGGACGAGTTCGTGGCCGAGCCCGGTGAGCTCGTCGAAGGCCTGGCGCGGGTCCTTGCCCAGCAGGTTGGTGACGGCCCGCACCAGGGTGCCGAGCACCAGGCGCAGCAGGACGTAGGGGAAGAGCGCGCCCTTGCAGTTGGCGAGCAGGGTGTAGACGGCGCCGGCCTTGTCCACCCGGTGCGGGTGGGAGGCGCCGCAGTCGATGGCGCGGCGCTCGCGGCTGGCGGCCTCGGCGTGCCGCAGCACGGCGTCGGGGGCGACCACCACGCGGTGGCCGGCGGCGTTGACGCGCCAGCAGAAGTCGGCGTCGTCGCGCATCAGCGGCAGCGCCTTGTCGAAGCCGCCGAGCTCCTCGAAGACGTCCCGGCGCACCAGCATGCCGGCGGAGGAGACGGCGAGCACCGGGCGGACCTGGTCGTGCTGGCCCTGGTCCTGCTCGCGGCGGTCGAGGCCGGTCCAGCGGCGGCCGGAGCGGGCGATCGTGACGCCGACCTCCAGCAGCTGGCGGCGGTCGTACCAGCTGCGCAGCTTGGGGCCGACGACGGCGGCGCTCGGGGTGGAGTCGGCGACCTGGAGCAGGCGGCGCAGCGCGTCGGTCTGCGGCTCGCAGTCGTCGTGCAGCAGCCAGAGCCACTCGACCGGCTGCGTCTCGCGCGGGCCGCCGCGGCCGAGGTCGTCCTCCTGGGCGAGCGGGTCGCCGAAGTCGTCCCAGCCGCCGGTGACCGGGTCGTAGCCGGAGGGGTCGAGCCGGTACGGGAGGTCCTCCGTACGCAGCGGCGGGCTGTTGAAGACGGCCTCGGCGACGGCGGTGCCGAAGCCCGCCCGGCGGCCGAGGATCAGCGGGCCGCTCTCGGGCAGCCAGTCGGCGAGGGTGTCGGCGAGCAGCTGCGGGGAGTTGTCGGTGGATCCGGTGTCGACCGCGAGCACGCGCTGGACCTGGCGGTCCTGGCCGAGCAGGCCGGCCAGGGCCTGCGGCAGCCAGCGGGCGCCGTCGTGCGAGACGATCACGGCGGTGACCAGGTGGCGCGGATAGGCGGGCGGCCTGGCAGCGGTGAAGCCGCTCTGGTGGCTGTAGACGGTCATCGAGTGCGCGGGCCCCAGTTCTCGGTGGACACAGCCGGTGAACGGCAACCGGATGGCGCACCACACTAACGGCTCCGGGTTGCGGCTCCGTCCACGGTGCCCGTGCGGGGACGGTGAAGGACGGGCCCCGGACCGTGCCCCGACACGCGAAAGCGCCCCACCACCGCGGTGAGGCGCCCGTACAGCTGTGTGGTTGTCCTCCGCTGCCGGAGGATCGGCGGGGGCTGCGGGCCGTGCCGCCGGGACCGCGCTTCCGGGCCGGACCGGCCCCGGGTCAGACCGCGCTCTTCTTGAGCCGGCGGCGCTCACGCTCGGAGAGGCCGCCCCAGATCCCGAAGCGCTCGTCGTTGGCGAGGGCGTACTCCAGGCACTCGGAGCGGACCTCGCAGGCGAGGCAGACCTTCTTGGCCTCGCGAGTGGAGCCGCCCTTCTCGGGGAAGAAGGACTCGGGGTCGGTCTGGGCGCACAACGCGCGCTCCTGCCAGCCGAGTTCCTCCTCGTCCTCCGCGATGCCGTCACCGATCAACAGCTCAAAGAGCTCGCTCATGTGGCGCGCCTCCTCTGCCCCTACTTGGCGTCCCCGTGGTTGCCGTTGCCTCGTGCGGCCGACGACACGAGTGAAATTACAGTTGCGTCACTCTGGCTCAGTCAAGCCGAGCTCTGGTATTGGAGCCAGGATTCACTCCCCGGCACCAAGCCGTTACGAATAGTGTACATATCTGGACACATCGGACTTTTCGCCCGGATGCCCCGGACAGTGTCGAACCATCCGCAACCATCCGCCGAGTGACGCTCGGTCACCATCACAGGCCGGTCATCGCCCTGCCTTCCCGGCGATCTTCCCATCGAAACATAGACGGTGATGAATCACCCCATCCGGTACTTCCAGACCGAACCCACCCGAATGCCGCATCTCCCGGTTTGACACCAGCCCCACGGATGCGGTCTCCTTTCCCCTATGTCAGAGTCCATGAGCCCCCGGAGCGGTTCCACGCTCCGCCGCGCCGTGAACTCTTGTTGTCGCCTCTGTTCCTGCTGTATCTAGGCGCACGCGTCCCACCGCGCGCCGCCCCCAGGAAACACAGAGGCCGCCCGCGATTCCCGCCCCAGGACATCCCGGATCCGGCTGATCCCTGACGAACCAGCCGCCGATCCGAGGACGACACCCGTGCGCACGACCCGCATCCGCAAGCGGAACCGCGACCGCAACAAGACCGCCCGCCGTGGACTCACCCCCGCCGTCCGTACCGGCGTCCGTACCGGCGGGTGGAGCGACGGCCTCTCCGACGTCTCCATCGCCGGGGACCCGCTCGCCTTCCCGCACCTCGCCCGCACCGACCTGCCGGCCCACCCCACCACCGTCGCCGGCTACGCCCGGCTGGTCCGCGAGATCGCCGCCGACCGCGCCCGCTGGGAGCCGCTCGTCCGCTACGACGCGCTCACCCGCTGGTACGCCCGGCTGGAGACCGGCCCCGGCTACGAGGTGTGGCTGCTCAGCTGGCTGCCGGGGCAGAGCAGCGGCTTCCACGACCACGGCGCCTCCTCCGGCGTCATGACCGTCGTCCAGGGCGAGCTCGTCGAGCGCTCCCTCACCCACGCCGGCGAGGGCGCCCGCGCCCTGCGCCCCGGCGGGCAGAGGGTCTTCTCCTCCGGCTACCTGCACGAGGTGGTCAACGGCGCGCTGGAGCCGGCCGTCTCCATCCACCTCTATAGCCCTGGCCTCACCGAGATGAACCAGTACGGCGGCGCGAACGCCGTCCCCGAGCAGCACGCCGAGCAGCACGCCGAACAGGGCGCGGCGCAGGGCCGGGCGGCGCAGGCCGGGACGCATTGACCGAGGGCTGACGGACAGTCGGGCCGTGGCAGGATGGGCGCATGCGCATCGTGGCACTGGCAGGCGGAATCGGCGGGGCGCGCTTCCTGCGCGGGCTCCTCGCGGCGGTCGGCCCGCAGGACGAGATCACCGTCATCGGCAACACCGGCGACGACATCCACCTCTACGGGCTGAAGGTCTGCCCCGACCTCGACACCGTGATGTACACGCTCGGCGGCGGCATCCACGAGGAACAGGGCTGGGGCCGCACCGACGAGACCTGGTCGATCAAGGCCGAGATGAAGGAGTACGGCGTCGGCCCCGAGTGGTTCGGGCTCGGCGACCGCGACTTCGCCACCCACCTCGTGCGCAGCCAGATGCTCACCGCCGGGTACAGCCTCAGCCAGGTCACCGAGGCGCTGTGCGTGCGCTGGAAGCCCGGCGTGCGGCTGCTGCCGATGAGCGACGACCGGGTCGAGACGCACGTTCGGATCACCGACGAGCAGGGCACCCGGGCGATCCACTTCCAGGAGTACTGGGTCCGGCTGCACGCGGCCGTCGACGCCGAGGCGATCATCCCGATCGGCGCCGACACCGCCAAGCCCGCGCCCGGCGTCCTGGAGGCGATCACCTCGGCGGACGTCATCCTCTTCCCGCCGTCCAACCCGGTCGTGTCGATCGGCACCATCCTCGCGGTGCCCGGCATCCGCGAGGCCGTCGCCGCCGCGCCCGCCCCCGTCGTCGGGCTCTCGCCCATCATCGGCGGGGCGCCGGTGCGGGGCATGGCCGACAAGGTGCTCGCCGCCGTCGGCGTCGAGGCCACGGCGGAGGCGGTCGCGCTCAACTACGGCTCGGGACTCATCGACGGGTGGCTGGTCGACACCGCGGACGAGGGCGCCGTGAGCACCGTCGAGGCCGCCGGGATCGCCTGCCGGGCCGTCCCGCTGCTGATGACCGACGTCGACGCCACTGCCGAGATGGCACGGGCCGCGCTGGCGCTCGCGGAGCAGGTCCGTTCGTGACCGTGGAAATCCTTCCGGTCGAGGGGCTCCCGGAGATCGAGGCCGGGGCCGACCTCGGCGCGCTGATCGCCAAGGCGGGGACGTACGAGGACGGCGACGTCCTGCTCGTCACGTCCAAGATCGTCAGCAAGGCCGAGGGCAGGCTCCTGCACGCCGCCGACCGCGAGGCCGCGATCGACGCCGAGACCGTCCGGGTCGTCGCCCGGCGCGGGCCCGCCCGGATCGTCGAGAACCGCAACGGCTTCGTCATGGCCGCCGCCGGCGTCGACGCCTCCAACACCGCTCCCGGCACCGTCCTCCTCCTGCCCGAGGACCCCGACGCCTCCGCCCGCGCCCTGCGCGCCGCGCTGCAGCGGCTCACCGGGCGGCGGCTCGCCGTCGTCGTCACCGACACCTTCGGCCGGCCCTGGCGCAACGGGCTCACCGACGTCGCCATCGGCGCCGCCGGGCTGTCCGTGCTGGACGACCACCGCGGGCGCGCCGACAGCCACGGCAACGAGCTCGTGCTGACCGTCACCGCCACCGCCGACGAACTCGCCGCCGCCGCCGACCTGGTGAAGGGCAAGGCCAGCGGCGTACCGGTCGCGATCGTGCGCGGCCTCGGACACCTCGTCACCGCCGAGGACGGCGAGGGCACCCGGCCGCTGGTGCGCCGCGCCACCGACGACATGTTCCGGCTCGGCACCTCCGAGGCCCTGCGGGCGGCCGTCACCCTGCGGCGCACCGTCCGGGCCTTCACCGACGAGCCCGTCGACCCGGGCGCCGTCCGCCGCGCCGTCGCCGCCGCCGTCACCGCGCCGGCCCCGCACCACACGACGCCGTGGCGGTTCGTCCTGCTGGAGTCCGCCGGCACCCGCACCCGGCTGCTCGACGCGATGCTCGACGCCTGGCGGCGCGACCTGCGCGAACTCGACGGCTGGGACGAGGCGAAGATCGCCCGCCGCACCGCGCGCGGCGACGTCCTGCGCAACGCGCCCTACCTCGTCGTGCCGTGCCTGGTCATGGACGGCTCGCACGACTACCCCGACGCGCGGCGCGCCGCCGCCGAACGGGAGATGTTCACCGTCGCCGCCGGCGCCGCCGTGCAGAACCTGCTGATCGCCCTCACCGGCGAGGGCTACGGCTCCGCGTGGGTCTCGTCCACCATGTTCTGCCGCGACACCGTCCGCGCCGCCCTCGACCTGCCGGAGGGGTGGGACCCGATGGGCGCCATCGCCATCGGCCGCCCGGCGGAGGCCCCGCGCGAACGGCCGGAACGCAGCGCGGACGCCTTCATCGCGGTGCGGTAGGAAGACGGGTCAGCGGCCGAACTCCTCCATATGCCGGTCGATATCGGCCAGGATCGACCCACCGCCGCCTTCTAACCTCGGCATGCTATCGATCTCGTCGCCCATCGGATCGGTCCGGAAGGGGTACTCCGGCTCGGTCGTCGCCAGTGTCGAGCCGGCGAACGGTTCGAGCAGGTCCGCCAGAACCTCGGCCAGGCTGACGGTGGGGTCGCCTCGGTGCTGCCCGGCCTCGCGGGCGGCGAGTTGGTCTATGGCGGCGTCAATCGCATCGAGGAGCTCGATCGGCACGACCGCTGCCACGCGCTCGCCGCTGCGGACGATCACGGTGCTCTGGCCTGCTTCCGCTCTGCTGAGTACCTCGGCGAGTTGAGCAGCGACTTCACTGACACTCAGCTCATCCATCACACACTCAGCGTAGTCCTGCTTTCGGTCAACGGCCGCGGTGGTCGTTGGGGGTCAGGCGGGGGCCGTAGCGGGGGGCGTGGGCTCCGGTGGACATGAGGAGGCGGCAGATGCGGTGGCGGTGGGGGCGGTAGGGCTCCAGGAGGGCGAGCATCTGGGCGTCGTCGCTGCGGGGGCGGCCGGCCAGGGCCCAGCCGACCAGGTTGGGCAGGTGGAAGTCGCCGACCGAGACCGCGTCCGCGTCGCCGTTGCTGCGCTGGAGCGTTTCGGCGGCCGTCCAGGTCCCGACGCCCGGCACCGCCGTCAGGCGGGCGAAGGCCTCGGCGTGGTCCATCGCGGACGCCTCCTCCAGGCGCGGCGCCAGCCGGACCGCCCGCACGACCGTCGCCGAGCGCTTCGGGTCCACGCCCGCGCGGTGCCACTCCCAGCTCGGCACCAGCGCCCACTCGCGGGCCGACGGCGCGACCCGCATGCCCTCGGCCGGGCCCGGTGCCGGGGTGCCGAAGTCCCGGAGCAGCGTCCGCCACGCGCGGTAGGCCTCGTCGGTCGTCACCTTCTGTTCGAGGATCGCCGGGACGAGGGACTCCAGCACCAGACCGGTCCGCGTGAGCCGCACTCCCGCCGTCCGGCGCTGGGCGTCCCGCAGCGGGCCGGGCGGCAGCACCAGGTCCTCCGGGTGGTCCTCCGCGCCCAGCAGCGCGGGCAGCCGGTCCAGCAGCCACCCGGCGCCCGGGCCCCACGCCCGCGCCTCCACCTCACCGGCACCCGGACGGGACAGCACCCGCAGCGTCCCGACCCCGGCCGGGGTCCGCGACGCCCGCCAGACCGCGCCGTCGCCGGTCGTCCGGTACGACGGGTCGGCCGGGCCGCGGCGCAGCGGGAGCAGCGTGCGGGCCGCGTCCAGCGGGAAGCCCGGCCGCCAGAGCCGCACCGACTCGCCGCCCGTCACCGCGTCGCCTCCTCCGCCGCCTTCGCCGACCATGGGGATATGAACGATACGCGGCTGCCGGACCTGTCCCCCGCGGACGAGAGCGCGGTGCGGGCGCTCTACGACCGGGCCCTCGGCGGGTGGAACCAGCGGGACGGCTCGGCCTTCGCCGGGCCGTTCGCCGCCGACGGCGAGGTGATCGGCTGGGACGGCACCCGGCACCGCGGGCGCTCGGCGATCGCCGCCGAACTCGGCCGGATCTTCGCGGACCACGCCACGCCCCGGTACGTGGCCGCCATACGGCGCGTCCGGGGGCTCGGGGCGGGGGTGGCCCAGCTGGACGCCGTCGCCGGGCTGGTGCCGGCGGGGACGGCGGACGTGGCGCCGGAGCTCAACTCGGTGCAGACGGTGATCGCGGTGAACGCGGGGGCGGGCTGGCGCATCGCGCTGCTGCAGAGCACGCCCGCGCGGTACGACCTCCGGCCGGACCTGGCGGCGGCTCTGACGGAGGAGCTGAGGGGGCTGGTGGGGAGCGGGCGGGCCTCATAGGGGATGCGCGGTGCGCCGGAGGTTAAAGGGCGCCCGTTGTCGGCCTCACTGGGCCGGGGGGAGGCGCATAAACCGGATGGTCGCCGCAAACCCGGAGGTTCGCCACGCAGTCCGCACCGAGCCCGGCGCCCCTCCCGGGGTCACACCCGAAGGCCGTAGGCTGGGGCGCACCATGACTGCGCCTTTCGCTGCCGATGCCCGCACCCCCGTCGAGCTGCTGCACGCATACCTGCGAGGTGGCACCCCTTCGGTCGATCCCGCGGCCCCGCTGGTCACCTTCTACGACGACGCCACCGGCGAACGGGTGGAGCTGTCCGCCCGGACGTTCGACAACTGGGTGGCCAAGACGGCCAACCTGCTCCAGGACGAGCTCAACGCCGGCCCCGGCGACCGCGCCGCCCTCCTCCTGCCCGCCCACTGGCAGAGCGCCGTCTGGCTGCTGGCCTGCTGGTCGGTCGGGGTGACGGCGGTGCCGGGCGGCGAGCCCGCCGCCGCCGACCTGGTGGTCAGCGGCCCGGACGGCCTGGAGTCCGCCCACGCCTGCGAGGGCGAGCGGGTCGCGCTGGCCCTGCGCCCGCTCGGCGGCCGCTTCCCGCAGCGCCCGGACGGCTTCCTCGACTACGCCGCCGAAGTGCCCGGCCAGGGCGACCGCTTCGCGCCGTACTCCCCCGTGACCCCGGACGCGCCCGCCCTGGAGACCGGCGTGGACGGGCTGCCGCTGAAGCTGACCGGCGAGCAGACCGTCGCCCTGGCCCGCGAGGGCGCCGTGCGGCTCGGGCTGAACCCCGGCGACCGGGTGATGTCCACGCTGTCGTACGACGACTGGACGGGCCTGGAGGCCGGCCTGCTGGCACCGCTCGCGGCCGGCGCCTCGGTGGTGCTGTGCCGCAACTCGCAGGGCCTGACGGCCGAGCAGTGGGAGAAGCGGGCCGAATCCGAACGGGTGACACTGCGCCTCGGGTAACCCCCGGCGCCGGCCCGGCGGGTAGGGATCCCTGCCATGGCCGAGGACGACGACACCGCACACACCCCGACCGGCACTCCCCCGAACGCACCCGGACGCCCCCGTCGGCGCCGGCGGTGGCTGATGATCACCGCCGGCGTCGTCGCGTTCCTGCTCGTCGCCACCGGCGTGCTGCTCTGGATCGCCTACCGCAAGCTCGACGGGAACATCCGGACGGACACGGCCACCGACAAGCTGCTCGCCCGGCTGGAGGCGGAGCGGCCGAGCCGGACCGCCGGGGCCAAGGGCGCCGAGAACATCCTGCTCATCGGCAGCGACGACCGCTCCGGCGCGAACGGCGCCTACGGCGGCGAGGCCGGCACCCAGCGCTCGGACACCACGATCCTGCTGCACCTGGCGGCGGACCGGAAGCACGCGACCGCGGTCTCCGTCCCGCGCGACGTCATGGTCGCCGTCCCCGCCTGCGAGAAGCCCGACGGCACCCGGAGCAAGCCCGCGCTCATGCAGTTCAACTGGGCGTTCGAACTCGGCGGTCCGGCCTGTTCGATCCGCACCGTCGAGCAGCTCAGCGGCATCCGGATCGACCACTACGTGATCCTCGACTTCAGCGGCTTCAAGACGATGGTGGACGCGATCGGCGGCGTCGAGGTGTGCGTCCCGCAGCCGATCCACGACAAGGACGCCAAGCTCGACCTGCCGGCCGGGCGGCAGACCCTCCAGGGCGAGCAGGCGCTCGGCTACGTCCGCGCCCGGGAGAGCCTCGGCGACGGCAGCGACACCCAGCGGATGGGCCGTCAGCAGCAGTTCCTGGCCGCGCTGATCCGCAAGGTGCAGTCGCAGGGCGTGCTGCTGAACCCGGCGAAGCTGTGGCCGGTGCTGGACGCGGCCACCTCCTCGGTCAAGGCGGACGGCGGCCTGTCCTCGCTCGGCGCGCTCTACGACCTCACCCAGGACCTGCGCGGCATCCCCTCGCCGGACGTGGTGTTCCTGACCGCGCCGCGCCGCCCGTACCGCTTCGACTCGGACCGCGACGAGTTCGTGCAGCCGCAGACCGACCAGCTGTTCGCCGCGCTGCGGGACGACCGGCGGATCACCGTCCGGCCGCCCGGCGTGGATCCCTCGCCGACGGCCGGGGCCTCCCCCGCGTCGGACGGGGCCGCCGGGGCCACCTCCTCCGCCTCGCCCTCGGCCGGAGCCTCGCCCACCTTCGAGGGGCGCACGGCCGACGTGGACGCCTGCGCGCAGCACTGATCCGCCCCTTCGGGCTTTACGTTCCTATTACCTTCATGTGACGGACATCATACCCGGAACAATTCCCCCGTTCGGCTCGTCTACTGTGTCCGGATCGGCCCATCGCCCAGGTGTGCCGCACCCCGTGACCCGCCGGACGTAGGGAAGCCCGTGCAGAAGGACAACCCGAAAACCGGTGAGTACAGCGGGCAGGGCCATCGGACGGCGCAGCGACGGGCGGCCGCGGCCAAGCGGACCCGGCGCCGGCTCCGGACGCTCAAGTGGACGGCCGGGGCGGGTGCGCTCGTCATGGCGGCCGGCTGCGGCGGGGCGTACTACCTCTACCAGCACTTCAACAGCAATCTGACCTCGGTCAAGGTCCAGCTGGGCGACGAGGCCGAGCGGCCCAAAGCGGCCGGGGACGCGCTCAACATCCTCGTGCTCGGCACCGACAGCCGCGAGGGCCTCGGGAGCGACTACGGCGACGCGGGCAGCTCCGGGCACGCCGACACCACGCTGCTGTTCCACGTCGCCAAGGACCGCTCCAACGCGACGGTGATCAGCATCCCGCGCGACCTGATGGTGCCGATCCCCGAGTGCCAGGCGCCGGACGGCAAGCGCATACCCGGCTCCGCGCGGGACATGTTCAACAACAGCCTGGGGCAGGAGGGGCGGGACCCGGGCTGTTCCTGGAAGACCGTCGAGAAGGTCACCGGGATCCGGGTCGACCACTTCGTCCAGGTCGACTTCGAGGCGGTGAAGACGCTTTCGACCGCTGTCGGCGGGGTCGAGGTGTGCGCCGCCAAGGACATCAACGACCCGAAGTCGCACCTGCGGATGAGCAAGGGCCGGCACGTCGTGCAGGGCGACGAGGCGCTCGCGTTCGTGCGCACCCGGCACGGGGTCGGGCTGGGCGGCGACCTCACCCGGATCCCGCTCCAGCAGCAGTTCATCAGCTCGATGATCCGCCAGATCAAGAGCGACGGGACCCTGACCAACCCCGCGAAGCTCTACAAGCTCGCGGACGCCGCCACCAAGGCGCTCACCGTCGACTCCGGCATCGGCAGCGTCGACAAGCTGAAGGACCTCGCGCTGGACATCGGCAAGGTGGACACCAAGAACATCACCTTCGCCACCGTGCCGGTGCTCGACGACCCGAAGGACGAGAACCGGCTGGTGCTCAAACAGCCGGACGCCGGACAGCTGTTCTCGATGATCGCGGGCGACCGCTCGCTGACCGAGACCACCCAGGACGCCACCGCCGCCACCGCGGCGCCGGAGACGACCGCCGCCGCACCGGGCACGCCCGCCGCTCCGGCGGTGGACCCGAAGGACGTCCAGGTGACCGTCCGCAACGGCAGCGGGGCGCCGGGCCAGTCCGGCGCGACCGTGGACAAGCTCCGGGCCAAGGGCTTCGCCAAGGCCGCGACGGGCCCCAACGCGCCTGCCGCGGCGACCAGTTCGATCTCCTACCCGGCCGGGCAGGAGGACGCGGCGGCCGCCCTGGCCGCCGCCCTCGGCCTGCCCGGCGACGCCGCCCGGCCGGACCCGAAGGCCGCCGCGAAGGGACCGCTGGTGCTCGTGCTCGGCAAGGACGCCGTTGCGGCGCCGGCCTCGCCCGCCGCGCCGTCCGCAGCGCCGACGGCGGCCCCGACGGACCTCCAGCGGGTGCAGGCGGACGACACCGACGTGTGCGCGAAGTAGCCGTCCTACGAGGACGGTTGGAAGCGGGTGAGGATTCCGTCCGCCTCCACGAAGCGATCGCCGGTGCGGGGGCAGTGCCAGTGCCCCTCGCCGGCGGGCCGGAGGGGCTCGCCGGTGCGGCCGACCCACTTGATGCGGCGGGCGGGGACGCCGGCGACCAGCGCGTGGTCCGGGACGTCGCGGTGGACCACGGCGCCCGCCGCGACCAGCGCCCAGCGGCCGACCGTCACCCCGGCGACCAGGACGGCCCGGCCGCCGATCGAGCAGCCCTGACGAAGCGTCACCCCTTCGGCCTGCCAGTCGGATTGACGCTTGAGACGGCCCTCGGGCTCGATCGCGCGCGGGTAGCGGTCGTTGGTGAGGACGACGGCCGGGCCGATGAACACCCCGTCCTCGATCACGGCCGGCTCGTACACCAGCGCGTGGTTCTGCACCTTGACCCGGTCGCCGATGCGGACGCCGGGGCCGATGTAGGCGCCGCGGCCGATGATGCAGTCGGCGCCGAGCACCGCGTGCTCGCGCACCTGGGCGAGGTCCCAGACCGTCGTCCCGGGGCCGATGGCGGCCCGCTCGTCCACGTCCGCGCTCGGCGCGATGCGCGTGCCGGACCCGGGCCCGCCCTCAACCGTCCCCATGGGGAACGACTTTAGCGTCGAGAGCGGGCCGGCGGCGGTCGGTCAGCGGGCGTCGGAGAGGACGTTCGCCGGGGCCGGGGCGGTGCTGCCGATGACCTTGCGGGCCAGCGAGCGCGGCGAGGTGAGGAAGCCGAAGCCCCAGCTGAGGTGCATGGTCGCGAGGGCCACCGGGAGCAGCGCCTTCGCCTTGGCGGACAGGCCGCGGCCCTCGATCACCGAGCCGCCGAGGATCCCGAGCAGGTACGCGCCGGGCGCGGCAAGGAAGACCGGGTGGACGGCCGCGCCGAGCACCAGGCCGAGCGTGACGCCGAGGAGGGCGGCCGGCGGGGCCAGGTAGCGCAGGTTGACCGAGCCGCGGTGGTAGCGGGTGACCACGCGCCGCCAACGGCCGTAGTCCTTGTACTGCTTGGCGAGGGCGCGCACCGAAGGCCGGGGCCGGTAGGTGACCTTGAGCTGCGGGGTGAACCAGATCAGCCCGCCGTCCTGGCGGATGCGGTAGTTGAGCTCCCAGTCCTGGGCGCGGATGAACTCCTCGTTGTAGCCGCCGAGCTTCTCCAGCACCTCGCGCCGGAACACGCCGAGGTAGACGGTGTCGGCCGGGCCGGCCAGGCCGCCGGTGTGGAAGGCGGCGTTGCCGACGCCGATCTTGGAGGTCATCGCGGCGGCGACCGCGTTCTCCCACTCGGTCTCGCCCTCGGCGTGCATGATGCCGCCGACGTTGGCCGCCTCCATCTCGTCCAGCAGCCGGACGGCGGTGGCGACGTAGCCGGGGGTCAGCAGGCCGTGGCCGTCCACGCGCACCACTATCGGGTGGCGCGAGCCGCGGATCGCCGCGTTGAGACCGGCCGGGGTGCGGCCGGTGGGGTTCTCCACGGTCCGGACCCTGGGGTCCTCGGCGGTGAGCTCGGCGGCGATCTCGGCGGTGCGGTCGGTGGAAGGACCGAGGGCGATCACCACCTCCATCGGGCCGGCGTAGTCCTGTTCCAGGATGTGCCGGACGGCCGTGCGCAGGTGTCGTTCCTCGTTGAGCACCGGCATGATCACGGAGACCGCCGGCAGCTCCTCAGCAGCCTTGGTGTTCATCGACGCCAACCGTACCGGTCAGACGAGGTAGTGGACGACCGTGAAGGCGGCGAAGCCGAGCAGCGCGATCCGGTTGAGGACGTGCTGCGGGCTGCCGAGCCGGTCCGGCAGCCTGGTGGACGGCCGCAGGTCGGGCCGGTGGGCGGCGGTGGCCACGGCCCTGGCCACTTCCCGGGGGTCGCAGCGGTCGCCGAAGTGGCCGGCCAGCCAGGCCGCCGGGCGGCTCGCCACGGTGACGTCCTCGCCGGAGCGCAGCTGGATCGTGAGCGCGTTGCGGTGCACGGCGGCGGCGTTGATCTCCTGCCACCGGTAGGTGCGGCTGCGCAGCGTCGTGGCGACCCGCAGGCCGTCCCGGTCGACGACCATCTGCCAGGACAGCGGGCGGGCGCAGAAGAGGATCCAGGCGCAGCCCGCCCACAGCGGGCGCACCAGGCCGCTCCACCAGCCGTCGGCGTCGAGGAGGACGACGAGCGCGGCGAGCAGGACGGCGGTGGCCGGGCCGGCGGCGGCGCGCAGGGCGAACGGCATCTCCCAGCGGCGGGCGGTCATCGGCTCGGCGTCCCGGCCGGGGTCGGGGGCGGCGGCGACCGTCTCCGCGGTCAGTGCGGAGACCGCCAGGTCCCGGTTCCGGTAGCGCTGCCTGCTCCGGCCGACGCGGGGGTCGCGCGGGTCGGGGGCCACGACGGCGGCGAGCCACTGCGGGTCGTGCTCCAGCAGGCCGGGGCGGACGAGGAGTTGCCGCTCGGGGCCGTCGGGGCCCTGGTAGAGCACGGCCTCGACGGTCCGTTCGGCGTGGGCGAGGCGGGCGGCGGCCTCGGCGGGCGGGAGGGGTGTCCCGGCGTCGGGGTCGTGCTCGTCCTCCTCTTCTTCCTCGTCGTCGTGGACGTCGAGCGCGTAGTCGGGGTAGAGGAAGTCGCCGTCCATGTCCGGGGTCTGCGCGTGCTGCGACACCCAGCCGGGGCCGACGCCGTCCGGGGCGCCGTGCCGGGCCCAGCGGTAGCGGTCGTCCTCGACCAGCCGCCACAGCGCGGGGCCGCCCGGCGGGCCGTCCAGCGGCTCCACGAGCAGGTCGCCCATGCTGTCGGCCCGGACCCGGAC
>NZ_JBFBDY010000142.1:0-14566 GCF_040683475.1 Kitasatospora sp. NPDC093558
GGGCCAAAGAGGCGTTCCACGCGCCCCAGCCGTGGCGGGAGCTGCTCGGTGCGGCGGTCCGGTCCGCGGCCTCGGGCGGCGGGGTCGGCGAGGACTACTCGTACGGCCGCCCGGCCCGGCGCTCGGTGAGCCTGCCCGGGATCGTCCTGCCGAGCCTGCGCCGCCGTCCGCCGCGGGTGGCGGTGGTGGTGGACACCTCGGGGTCGGTCAGCGACGCCGAACTGGGCAGCGCCCTGCTGGAGGTCGCGGCGATCGCGCGCGCGGTCGGCGGCCGGAGGGACCTGGTGACGGTGCTCTCCTGCGACGCGGCGGTGGGGACGGTGCACCCGCTGTGCAAGGCCGAGGGCATCCCGCTGATCGGCGGGGGCGGCACGGACATGCGGGCGGGGCTGAAGGCGGCGCTGCGCACCCGGCCGGACGTCGTCGTGCTGCTGACCGACGGTCAGACGCCGTGGCCCTCGGCCAAGCCGCCGTGCCGGACGGTCGTCGGGCTGTTCCCCCGGGGCATCCCGAAGTGGGCCGAGGAGAACCCGGACTACCGGCCGTCGGAGCCCCCGGCCTGGGCCCGGGTGGTGACGATCGGCTGAGTCCGCGGGCCCGGGCGGAGCGCGGCCCGGGCCGCCCGGGATCGGTGTTTCGAATTCGAAGCGGATCGGTGTACTGTGGTCCCATGAGTGAACCTCGCTGGCTGAACGACACCGAGATGCAGGCCTGGACGGGTTTCCTGGAGACGTACGAGCTGCTGTCCAGGCTGGTGGACCGCCAGCTGCGCGAGGACGGCGGAGTCACTCAGGTCCAGTACGAGATCCTCACCCGGCTCGACGAGAGCCCGGAGCGGCGCCGGCGGATGACCGAGCTCGCCGACCTGATGGTCTGCTCGCGCAGTGGACTCACCTACCAGGTGAGCCAGTTGGAGAAGGCCGGCCTCCTGAAGCGGGAGACCGACGCCAGCGACGAGCGCGGCGTGTTCGCGATCCTCACCGACGCCGGACTGGCACTGCTGGAGCGTGCCGCCCCCGGGCACCTGCAGACCGTGCGGGACGGCTTCGTCGACGTGCTCAGCGCGGAGCAGGTCGATCAGCTCGCCGACATCATGGCGGTGACGCGCAAACACCTGCGCGGAATCTCCGGACTCTGTTACGGCAGCAGCCCGCAGAAATGACCGGCCGGCGGCGCAATGACCTGCCGCCCCGACGCTGAAAAGCGGCCCGGAAACCCTTGGCGCCGCCGAATCCGCTTGCCCGGAATATCGACTTTCCAAAGTTGTCCCGAATCATCCTTGCAGCCATGTGGAATGCCGCGCACCCGGTTGTAGCGTCCAAATGGGACGCCGACCCCGGTGTCGCGAGACAAAGGAGATCCGTGATGAGCACCGAGCAGCACAGCACGCGTTTCGCCCGTGGCCTGGCGCAGTTGGCGGAATTGGGTGGCGACCGGGCGCAGCAGATCGCCGAACCGCTCCAGGAAACCGCACCGGATCTCGGCCGCTTCCTGGTCGAGTTCGCCTACGGGGACATCAATTCCCGCCCCGGCCTCGACCTCCAGCAGCGGCAGCTGGTGAAGCTCGGCGCGCTCACCGCGCTCGGCGACACCAGGACGCAGCTGGGCTTCGAGATCGCGAACGCGCTGCACGTCGGCCTGACACCGGCGCAGGTGGTCGAGGCGCTGGCGCACCTGGAGCTCGTGGTGGGCTTCCCGCGCTCGCTCAACGCGGTGGAGACCGCTCGCCTCACCTTCGCCGAGCTGGGCGTCAAGGCCGAGCCGTACCAGGTGGAGCCGGCCGCCGAGGAGGACCGCTACGCGCGGGGCTCCGACGTGCTGCGGGAGGTGGCGGGCGACCACGGGTTCGCGGTCATCGACGCACTCGACGACATCATCCCGGACCTCGGGAAGGTCCTCGTCGAGTATGCCTGGGGCGAGGTCTACTCCCGGCCTGGGCTGGACTACCCGCAGCGCCAGCTGATCACGCTCGGCGCGATGATCGCCTACGGCGACACCTTCAAGCAGCAGAAGACGCACCTGAACATCGCGCTGCGCCAGGGCCTGACGCCGCGCCAGCTGGTCGAGGTGCTGCTGCAGGCCTCGCCGTTCGTGGGATTCCCGCGCACCCTGAATTCCCTCGCCGCGCTGCGCGAGGTCTTCGCGGACAAGGACATCACGCTCTGACCGGGCGGCGGGGCACCGGAAAAGGCCCCCCGAAGTAGTCACGGACAACCGAATCACGCACCTGGAAGGTGACCCCCATGCCCCTCGCGCTATTCGCCCTCGCCATCGGGGCGTTCGGGATCGGCACCACGGAATTCGTCATCATGGGATTACTCCCGGATGTCGCCGATCAATTCGGCGTGTCGATCCCGACGGCCGGCTATCTGGTCAGCGGCTACGCCATCGGCGTCTTCCTGGGCGCCCCGCTGATGACCATCCTGGGCACCCGGGTGCCCAGGAAGCGGATGCTGATGCTGCTGATGGGCCTGTTCATCGTCGGCAACGCCCTGTCCGCCGCCGCGCCCGTCTTCGCGGTGATGCTGGCCGGCCGGGTGGTCGCCTCCCTCGCGCACGGCGCGTTCTTCGGCATCGGCGCGGTGGTGGCGTCGAGCCTGGTGGCCCCGGAGAAGCAGGCCCGGGCGCTGGCCACCATGTTCACCGGCCTGACCGTGGCCAACGTGCTCGGCGTCCCGCTGGGCACCCTGGTCGGCCAGCACCTGGGCTGGCGGTTCACCTTCTTCGTGGTCGCCGGGCTCGGCGTGGTCGGCCTGCTCGGCGTCGCCAAGCTCGTCCCGGAGATGGAGCGCCCGGAGGGCGTGCACGTGCGGCACGAGCTGGCCGCCCTCGGCAACGTGCAGGTGCTGCTGGCGATGGCGATGACCGTGCTCGGCTTCGGCGGGGTCTTCGCCGCGGTCACGTACATCACGCCGATGATGACCGAGGTGACCGGCTACTCCGACTCCGCGCTGACCTGGCTCCTGGTGCTGTTCGGGCTCGGCATGGTCGGCGGGAACCTGGTCGGCGGCCGGTTCGCCGACAAGTCGGTGATGCGCATGCTGTACGCGTCGCTCGGCGCCCTGGCCCTGGTGCTCGCGCTGTTCACGGTCACCGCGCACGACAAGATCGCGGCGGCGGTCACCCTCGCCCTGATCGGCGGGCTCGGCTTCGCGACCGTCCCGCCGCTGCAGAAGCGCGTCCTGGACCAGGCCTCGGGGGCGCCGACGCTGGCCTCGGCGGTCAACATCGGGGCGTTCAACCTGGGCAACGCGCTGGCGGCCTGGCTCGGCGGCCTGGTCATCGACGCGGGCCACGGCTACACCTCGGCGAACTGGGTCGGTGCCGCGCTGGCCGGCTCGGCGCTGCTGCTGGCCCTCCTCTCCAGCGGGCTGGAGCGGCAGTCCGGCGGCGGCCGGGTGGTCGCCGACGGACGGACGGAGCCGGCCGGCGAGGCCGCGGCGCAGCCCGCGACGAACCGCTGACCGTCCCGTACGGTCCACCCAAGGACCATCGCAGTGCGACGTAACCACGCTAACGGCAAAGGCAGTTGGATCCCATGAGCGTACTCCGCAAGCTCGGCACCTCGGACCTGGAGGTCTTCCCGCTCAACCTCGGCGGCAACGTGTTCGGCTGGTCGGCCGACGAACGGACCTCGTTCGCCGTGCTCGACGCCTACACCTCCGCCGGCGGCAACTTCATCGACACCGCCGACAGCTACTCGATGTGGGTGCCCGGCAACCAGGGCGGCGAGTCGGAGGCCATCATCGGCAACTGGCTGACCGCGCGCGGCAACCGGGACTCCGTCGTGATCGCCACCAAGGTGAGCAACCACCCGCAGTACCGCGGTCTCGCACCGGCGAACATCAGGGCCGCCGCCGAGGCGTCGCTGCGCCGGCTGCGCACCGACCGGATCGACCTCTACTACACGCACTTCGACGACCCGTCGGTGCCGGTCGAGGACATCATCACCGCGCTCGACGGGCTGGTGAAGGAGGGTAAGGTCCGGCAGATCGCGGCCTCCAACATCTCCCCGGAGCGCCTGGAGGCCTCGCTGCGGTTCTCCGAGCGCGAGGGTCTCGCGCGGTACGTCGCGCTCCAGCCGCACTACAACCTCGTCTCCCGGGAGACCTTCGAGGGGCCGCTGCAGGACCTGGCCAAGCGTTACGGGCTCGGCGTGCTGCCGTACTTCTCGCTCGCCTCCGGGTTCCTGACGGGCAAGCACAAGCCGGGCGGCGCGGTGGACAGCGCCCGGGCGTCGCGGGTGGCCGGGTACGTCGGCACGCCGCGCGGTGAGCGGGTGCTCGCCGAGCTGGCGAAGGTCGCGGCCGCGCACCGCACCGAGCCGGCCACCGTCGCGCTGGCCTGGCTGGCCGCGCAGCCGACGGTGGTCGGGCCGATCGCCAGTGCGCGGACCCTGGAGCAGCTGCCCGCGCTCCTGGCCTTCCCCGAACTCGCCCTGACCGAGGACGAGATCGCCGCTCTCACCGCGGCTTCGGCCTGAGGACCTCTCGGTACACGCCCTACCGCCACTCCCGGGTGGCATTCGCAGGGCTCGGAACGGACCCGCCGGTGCAAACCGGCGGGTCCGTTCCGCTTATTCCGGCGGTCCGGCCTTTGCCGGCGGCTGCCGAAATGAAAACGGCCGGTCCGGGCCGGTCGAGCGTGACCGCACCGATACTCTGCGGAGTAAATCTGCCAAAGTCGTCCGGCATGGTCATTGACCGCTGCGCCGACCGGTTGAGCGGCCGCTATTGTCGACCGCAGATGGTAATAGCTTGCCGTGGATTCGACCGGCACTCCACAAAGTTTCGCTAATGTTTCGCGGATGAGTCGTCCGGTCGTGTCGTGATCCGGAACCTCCCGGCGGTCCCGGTCGTCCTATTGTTCACATGGTTTTGACATGGCGAATCCCTGGCGAGAGTTAGTCTGATCAAGCAAGTCGCCGGCGCGGCGGCCTGGGGGATCACGGGGGAGCGGTAACGTGCAGGCGATCGAAATCGGCATGAAAACAATCAACGGCGACTCGCTGGCCGGGCTGACCGAAGAGGCGTTCAGCCACCTGCACCGTGCTGACCAGCGCCGCTGGGCACGTGCCTATCTGACCGGACTGCTCAGTGTCGACGGCAAGAAGTCACTGCGGGAAATGGCCCGGGTCGTTCCGTCGGCGACCAATGCCACGTACGGGCTGCAGCAATTCATCAACTCCAGCCCGTGGGACTGGACGCCGGCCAGGGACAAGCTGGCGGTCGTTGCGGAGCGCCGAATTCCGGTCCAGGCGTGGACCGCGGGCATCCTGAGCATCCCGAAGCGCGGTGCCCACTCGGTGGGCGTCCACCGGCGGTTCCTGCCGAAGCTCGGCCGGGCCGTCAACTGCCAGGTGGCGGCCGGACTCTTCCTCGGCTCCGAGGAGGAGAGCATCCCGGTGGACTGGACCATCTTCCTGGACGAGAGCTGGGACAGCGCCGAGAGCCGGCGGCGGGCCAGGATCCCCACCTCGGTGAGCTCGCAGCCGCTGTGCATGAACGTGCTGGAGCTCGTGGATGCCATGCTCGGGCGCTTCCCCGGAAGCACCGTCCCGCTGGTGGCCGACCTCAGGACGGCCACCAACATCAGCCGGCTGGCCCTCGAACTCGCGTTACGCGGGGTCGACTTCGTGGCCGAGGTGGCCCCCACCCAGCCGGTGCTGCTGGCCGCCCGGCGGCGGGCCGCCGCCGGCCCGTCGCAACCGAACGGCGCGGCCACCGCGGCCTCGGTCGCCGAGCCCGACCTGCGGCGCCTCGGCGCCACCGTCTCCTCGCTGGTCCGGCTGCCCGGCACCGACCTCGGGGTCACGCCCGAGCGGACCTACCGGCTGCTCACCCAGCGGACGGCGGCCGGCCGCACCCACTACTGGATCACCAGCATCCTCGACCGGCCGATCACCGAGGTGCTGGCACTCGCCCGCCACCGGGGCCGGGCCGACCGCGTCCTGCGGGAGCTCGAACTCGACTACGGCGTCCACGACTTCGAGGGCCGCTCGTACCCCGGATGGCACCACCACATGACCATGGTCTCGGCGGCCTACCTGTACCGGAACCTGCTGGCACCGGGCGGCCCGGGCCGGGACCGCTGGTTCGACGCCGGACGGCAGTCCGCATGACCGACGAACGGGGGAACACCGGAATGACCGAACGTGTGAAAGGGCCGTCCATCGCGGTGGCCACGGTACCGATCAGCGCCCTGCGGCCGGCCGACTCGCCGCGCGCGGGGGAGGTGGACCCGCAGCACGTCCGCAAGCTGATGACGGCCCGCGGGTTCCCGCCGATCGTCGCCCACCGGTCCACCATGCGGGTCGTCGACGGCATGCACCGGCTGCGCGCGGCCCAGCTGCTGGGGCGCTCGGAGATCGAGGTCCAGTTCTTCGAGGGCACGGACGCCGAGGCCTTCGTCCTCGCCGTGCAGTCGAACGTCCGGCACGGGCTCCAGCTCTCGCGGGGGGAGCGCTCGGCCGCCGCGCGGCGGATCATGATCTCGCACCCGGGCTGGTCGGACCGGGCGATCTCGGTCGCGGCCGGGCTCTCGGTGAAGACCGTCGCGGAGATCCGGCAACGTGCAACTGGCGACATTCCACAGTTACACACCAGGATCGGGCTGGACGGCCGGGTCCGGCCGGTGGACGGCACGGCGGGACGCCGCCGGGCGGCCGCCTTCATCCAGGCGCACCCGGACGCGTCCCTGCGTCAGATCGCCGCTGCGGTCGGTATCTCGACCGGCACCGCGCGTGACGTCCGCGAGCGGCTGCGGCAGGGCGAGAGCCCCGTACCCGCGGGCCGCACCGGCCGGCCGGCCGTACCCGCCGGTGGTGAAGCGGCGCCGCGCGCACTGGTGCCCAGACAGCGCCGCCCCGAGGAGGAGAACCCCCCGGCCACGGGCAGCCCGCGGGGTGACGCCCTGTTGGCGCTGCGCCGTGACCCCTCGCTGCGCTTCACCGAGTCGGGCCGCCTGGTGCTGCGCCTGCTCGACAACCGGGCGCTGGCCGGTGCCGAGGGGGACCTGGTGATCCGGGGCATCCCCCCGCACAGCCGCGGCACGGTGGCCGCGGCGGTGCGCGAGTGCGTGGCGCTGTGGGACCAGTTCGCCCGTGAGCTGGAGCTGGCCGACCGGCAGGACTCCCGGCCTGCCTGAGTTCCGCCGAGAGTTCCGCCGAGAGTTCCGGCGAGAGTTCCGCCGACCCAATTGAACTGTGCGCGTCAAAAAGCGCCGGCCGGATGCCCCTGGGTATCCGGCCGGCGCTTTTTTCGGTAGCTCCGGAAATCCCTGAAATGGCGTTGTTGCACAGTGCGCCGACCATCTTATGTTTGATGCGGAACGGAGGAGGTCGGGTGGTGAGCAGTAATACGGATCTGCCGGTTCTGATCAACCGGACCCCGGTGTCGGCGGAGACCCGGGAATGGCTGGAGAAGATCGCCGGAATTACCCCGGTCATCGAGAAATTCCGGGACGAGGCGGAGCGCGAGCGGCGGATGCCGGTGCCGGTCTTCGAGGCACTGAGCGCCGCCGGGATCCACCGCATGGTGGTGTCGAAGGAATTCGGCGGCTCCCAGGTGGCCCTGGGGACCAGCGGCGCCGTCCTGACGGCGCTGGCCCGGGTGGACGCCTCGGTGGCGTGGCAGATGGGCGTCCAGGCGGCCATCGCGCGGTTCTCCGACTACCTGCCGGAGGCCAGCTCCCGGGAGCTGTTCCGGGACCAGCACGCGCTGGTGATCGGGTCGGTCAACCCCACCGGGCGGGCCGAGGCCGTGCCCGGCGGCTACCGGCTGAGCGGGCGCTGGGGCTTCGCCAGCGGTTCGGCGCACGCCGAGTGGTTCGTCAGCGCGGCCGTCGTCACCGAGGACGGGCAGCCGCGCCGGACGCCGGCCGGCGGCCCCGACATCAGGATGCTGTTCGTGCCGCGCTCGCAGGTCGAGATGCTCGACACCTGGTACACGCTGGGCCTGCGCGGCACGGGGAGCGAGGACTACCGGATCGAGGACGTCTTCGTCGCCGACGAGTACGTGGTGGACATCGCGGCGATGGTCGCCGCCCCTCCCGCCCGACCGTCGCGCGCCTACGCCATCAGCTACTACGACTGGGGCCTGTTCGGCACGGCCGCGACCGCCCTGGGCATCGCCCAGGGGGCGCTGACCGCCTTCAAGGCCTTCGCCGGCGGCAAGACCCCCGCGATGGGGCTGAGCACGCTGGCCGCGGGCCACGTCACCCAGGAACGGGTGGGCCGGGCCGAGATCCTGGTGCGCTCCGCCCGGCTGCTGCTGGAGGACGCGGCCTGGCACGCGTCCGAGCACGGGCAGGACGGCGGCGACGCGCTGAGCGCCATGCTCCGGCTCTCCGCCAGCACCATCGCCGAGAACTCCTCGGCCGCCGTCGACCTGCTCTTCAGGCTCGCCGGTTCCAGCTCGATCTACGCGGACAGCCCGATGGAGCGCTACTTCCGCGACATGCATTCGGCCGAAAAGCACATCACGGTGTCCCCCACGAACATCGAGATGGCCGGCCAGTACCTCCTCGGCGGCGGCCTCCAGGTCCGTCGCTAGAAATTCGCACAGCAGCTCTTCGATTCGCAGGAAAGGAATTCCATGGTGGACACCATGAAGGCCGTGCAGCTCATCGCCCCCCGCAAGACCATCCTGGCCGAGCTGAAGAAGCCACAGGTCCCGGTCGACGGTCTGCTGCTCAAGACCCGGTGCGTCTCCATCTGCTCGACCGACATCTCGTTCTTCGAGGGGCACCTCTTCCCCTCCGAATACCCGGTCGTCCTGGGCCACGAGTACCTCGGCGAGGTCGTCGAGCTCGGCGCCGAGTTCGACCACCCGACCATCAAGGTCGGCGACCGGGTCGTCTACTGGGGCCAGACCGACTTCGGCGGGTTCGCCGAGTACCGCACGCTCCGGCCGATCTTCTCCGGCGAGGTGAAGGAGGACGTCTTCTGGGCGGACCGCAACTTCTCCGACGACTACCGGGCCGCAGCCGTGAAGATCCCGGACGACCTGGACGACCTCCAGGCCTCCTTCATCGAGCCGGTCACCGGCGCGCTGCGCTCGATCCTCGCCAACCCGCCGAAGATCGGCGACAAGGTTCTGATCATGGGCACCGGGCCGATCGGCATCATCGCCGGCAGCGTGATCAAGCGGCTGCTCGCGCCCAACTCGGTGGTCTCGGTGGACGCCAACCCGCAGCGCAACGCGCACGCCGTCGAGCACTTCACCGAGCGGGCCTACCTGCCGGACGAGCTGATCGACGAGGTACCGGAGAACACCTTCGACTACGTCTTCGACGCCCTGCCGACCGTCAAGGTCGAGGACGAGCAGAAGGACCCGCGCCGGGTGGCGATGCGCAAGCTGAAGCCCAAGGGCAAGTACGTGCTCTACGGCGCCTCCCAGGAGATGCAGAAGTTCGACACCTGGCTGATGCTCGCCAAGGGCATCAACATCGTCGCCTCGCCGTTCGACGTCAGCGCCTTCCCGATGCACCACTCGGCCAACGTCATCCAGGCCGCGATGCAGATGCTGCGGGCGGGGATCGTCGACGGCAGGAAGCTGCTCTCCACCGTGCACAGCTTCCAGGACTACGACGGCCTGATCGAGATCTTCGAGAACTACCGGGGCACCACCGACCTCAAGACGATCGTCGACTTCCGCGCCGCCTAGCCCGGCGACCCTGGCGGGCCGAACGAACGCCGGTACGGGCCACGGGAGTTCACCACTGACTCCGGTGGCCCGCGCCGGGCGCCCGACCGAAAGGAGGCACCTGCCGTGAACGATCAGACCGAGCGCGCGGCGTACGCCGAACGCTCCGACTTCGTCATCGTGGCCAACCGCCTGCCGGCCGTGCTCGACCGGGCCGCCGACGGCACCGAGCGCTGGAAGCGCAGCCCGGGCGGGCTGGTGAGCGCGCTGGAGCCGTTCCTGCGGGCCCGCCACGGCGTCTGGGTGGGCTGGCCCGGCGTCCCGGACGCGACCGTGGAGCCGTTCACCGAGGACGGCCTGCGGCTGCACCCGGTCCCGCTGAGCTCCGCCGAGTTCCGCGACTACTACGAAGGCTTCTCCAACGCCACGCTCTGGCCGCTCTACCACGACGTCGTGGTGCCACCGGAATTCCACCGCCACTGGTGGGAGTCCTACGTGAAGGTGAACCGGAAGTTCGCGGAGGCCACCGCCGAGGTGAGCGCGGCGGGCGCGACCGTCTGGGTCCAGGACTACCAGCTGCAACTGGTGCCCGCGATGCTCCGCGAACTCCGCCCCGACCTGCGGATCGGTTTCTTCCTGCACATCCCGTTCCCGCCCACCGAGCTCTTCATGCAGCTGCCGTGGCGCCGGGAGATCGTGGACGGGCTGCTCGGCGCCGACCTGATCGGCTTCCAGCGGCCCGGCGGGGCGCTGAACTTCCGCTGGCTGGCCGGGAGACTGGCCGGCGCCCGCGACGAGCCCGGCGCCACCGGACCCGGTGCCCTCGGCCTGACCGGCCGGGACGTGCGCGTCGGTGCGTTCCCGATCTCGGTCGACGCCGCCGCGATCGACGGGCTCGCCCGCACCGAAGCCGTCCGGGCCCGCGCGGCCGAGCTGCGCGCCGAACTCGGCAACCCGCGCAGGATCCTGCTGGGCGTGGACCGGCTCGACTACACCAAGGGGATCGACCTGCGGCTGCGGGCCTTTCACGAGCTGCTGGCCGAGGGCCGGATCAGGCCGGGCGAGGTCACCATGGTGCAGATCGCCACCCCGAGCCGGGAGCGGGTGGAGCACTACCGCCGGCTGCGCTCGGAGATCGAACAGGCGGTCGGCCGCATCAACGGCGAGTTCGGCCGGGTGGGCCGGCCGGCCGTGCACTACCTGCACACCTCGGTCGGCGTGGCCGAGCTCACCGCGCTGTACCAGGCGGCCGACGTGATGCTCGTGACGCCGCTGCGCGACGGCATGAACCTGGTCTGCAAGGAGTACGTGGCGAGCCGTCACGACCTGGGCGGCGCCCTGGTGCTGAGCGAGTTCGCCGGCGCCGCCGCCGAGCTCACCAGCGCCTACCTGGTCAACCCGCACCACCTGGAGGGCGTCAAGGACGCGATCGAGACCGCCCTCCACCAGCGGCCGGAGGTCGGCCGGCGCCGAATGGCCGACCAGCGCAGACGCGTGCTCACCCACGACGTGGACCACTGGGCGCGCGGCTTCCTGGCGGAGCTGGCCCGCGCCGACGAACCCCGCGAGACGGACGAACGCCGCGCCACCGACGAACGCCGCGCCACCGACGACGAACCCCGCGCCACCGACGACCAACGGCCGGCCCGGTCGAGCCGGGCCCTGGTGTAAGGAAGAACGATCATGACTGGCGACCTCGTTCGGCTCCGGAAGGCCGTGATCCCGGCCGCCGGCCTCGGCACCCGCTTCCTGCCCGCCACCAAGGCGACCCCCAAGGAGATGCTGCCCGTCGTCGACAAACCGGCCATCCAGTACGTCGTCGAGGAGGCGGTGGCGGCGGGCCTGCGGGACGTCCTGATGGTGACCGGCCGCAACAAGCGCGCGCTGGAGGACCACTTCGACCGCAACCGCGAGCTGGAGGAGGCGCTGGACCGCAAGGGCGACCTGGCCAGGCTCGAACAGGTCCGGGAGCCGTCCGGCCTGGCCGCCGTCCACTACGTCCGCCAGGGCGACCCGCTCGGCCTCGGCCACGCGGTGCTCTGCGCCGCCCCGCACGTCGGCGACGAGCCGTTCGCCGTGCTGCTCGGCGACGACCTCATCGACCCGCGCGAGCCACTGCTCGACCGGATGGCCGAGGTCCGCCGGCGGTTCGGCGGCAGCGTCGTCGCGCTGATGGAGGTCGACCCCGACCAGATCCACCTGTACGGCTGCGCGGCCGTGGTGCCGACCCCGGAGCGGGACGTGGTCAGGATCGACGGCCTGGTGGAGAAGCCCGACGCGGCCCGCGCCCCCAGCAACCTCGCCGTCATCGGCCGTTACGTCCTCGACCCCGCCGTCTTCGAGGTGCTCGCCAAGACCAGCCCCGGCCGCGGCGGCGAGATCCAGCTCACCGACGCCTTGCAGCAGCTCGCGCAGCAGCCGGAACTCGGCGGGCCGGTCCACGGCGTGGTCTTCTCCGGCCGCCGCTACGACACCGGCGACCGCGCCGACTACCTGCGCACGGTGGTCCGGCTGGCCTGCGAACGGGACGACCTGGGGCCGGAGTTCCGCAGCTGGCTGCGCGCCTACACCGAACACGAGATGCCCCGCTGACCCAGAGCGATCGATCCGAGGGAACCGGTGATCCGGCATGTCCATTGAACTCAAGGAATTCACACAGGCGATGGCCCGGGTGCCCGGGCCGGTGACGGTGGCCACCACGGTCGACGCGGACGGACGGCGCTGGGGGTTCACCGGCAGCTCGTTCAGCTCCCTGTCGCTGAGCCCGCCGCTGGTGCTGATCTGTCTCGACAAGGGGGCCAGCACGCACGAGGCGTTCGTCTCCGCCGACCGATTCATGATCAACATCCTGGCGGACGAACAGGCCGGGCTCGCCCTGCAGTTCGCCAAGTCCGGCGTGGACCGCTTCGAGGCCGGGGGAGTGGAACCGCTGGAGCTCGGGCTGCCCGGCATCCCGGAGGCCGCCGCCCGGGTGGCCTGCTCGCTCCACCAGGTCCTGGACGGCGGCGACCACTCCATCCTGGTCGGCCGGGTGGAGGCCGCCCACGTCGGCGACCAGACACCCCTGGTCTACTGCGACCGCTCCTTCCTGCGACCCGTCGCGGTGGACGAGGCCGAGCGCGCCGCCGCCGCGCGGTGAGGCGCCGGTGTCCGACGCGCCGAACCGGCCCCGGCTACGGGTCGCCGTCCTGGGCACGGCCCACATCCACCTCGCCGACCACCTGGCGGTGCTCCGGGCGGACGGCAGCCTGACGGCCGTCCTGCCCGACCACCCCCCGTGGCGGGCCGACCTCCCCGGCGTGCGGTGGGCGCCGACCGCGCGGGCCGCACTGAGCGGCGCCGACGCCGCGGTGATCTGCTCCACCACGGCCCGGCACGACGAACTGCTCCACGACACGTTGGCCGCGGGGGTGCCCGCGCTCGTGGAGAAACCCCTGGCGGCGAACTCCGCCCGGACCGCCCGGCTGATCGAACCGATCGGCCGGGCACCGGCGTTGGTGACCACCGCGATGTTCCTGCGCTGCGCCCCGGCACTGCGCCGGGTGCGCACGCTGCTCGCCGACCGCCGGATCGGCGAACCGACCGGCGCCGACCTGGCGTTCTGCCACCCCGGACTGCTGGACGGGATCTTCACGGGCCGCACCGCCTGGATGACGTCCCCCGCGCACGGCGGCACCGGCGCCTTCGCCGACCTCGGCATCCACCTGCTCGACCTGCTCCGCTGGCTGCGCCCGGACGCGCCGTTCGCGGTGCGCGGAGCCGTGCTGCGCCGCCGCCCGGGCCTCGCCGTCGACGTCGGCGGCACGGCGCTGCTCGACTGGGGCGGCGTGCCGGTCACCGTGCGCGCCGACTGGACCACGCGGCCGGGCGGACTCCGGCTCCGGTTCGACGGCACCGCCGGGTCGGTCGCCGTCGAGGACGGCACGGTGCTGCTGTCCGTGGACGGCCGGACCGGCGTGGAGGCGTACCGCCCGGCCGCGGCCGGGGACGCCCTGACCGCCTTCCTGGCCGCACTGCGCGGCGACCGCTCGGCCTGGTCGCCGCCCACGCCGGCGGACCTCACCGCCTGCGCCGAGGCGCTGGACGCGGTGGCTGCGCCGGTCGCGTGAACAGCACGTGTCGCGCCCCGCCCGGGTGTTGCTTCGAATTGGAAGGATGCCTATAGTCGGAGCAGCTTCGAATTCGAAGCAGTCTCCGCAACTCCCAAAGGGGAAACCGCACATGTCGAAGATCCTGGTCATTGGCAAGGGCAACGTGGGTGGCGCGCTGGAAGGCCGGTTCGCCGCCGCGGGGCACGAGGTCACCGCGGTGAACAGCGCCGTCGCTCCGGCCAAGGTCGCCCAGGACGCCGCTGCCGCCGACGTGGTGGTGCTGGCCGTGCCGTTCGCCGCGGTGGCCGGCCTCGACGCCGCGATCAAGTCGGCGCTGTCCGGCAAGGTCGTCATCGACGCCACCAACCCGCTGGCCCCCGACTTCGTGTCGCTGACCGTCGGTCACACCACCTCGGGCGGCGAGGAGGTCGCCAAGGCGCTGCCGGGCGCCAAGGTCGCCAAGGCCTTCAACAGCGTGTTCGCCAACCACCTCGCCACCGGCGCGGTGAACGGCGCCAAGCTGTTCCTGCCGGTCGCCGGCGACGACGAGGACGCCAAGAAGACCGCCCTGGAGCTGGCCACCGAGCTCGGCTTCGACGCGGTGGACGCCGGCCCGCTCGCCAACGCCCGCTACATCGAGCCCGCGATCGAGCTGCTGATCCAGCTGGCCTTCGTGCAGGGCCAGGGCACCGGCATCGGCCTCACCCTCGCCCGCGGCTGAACCTCCCGGAACCGCCGCCCGGATCGTCCCCCGGAGACCCCGGCGGCGGGTCGCGGGAACCGCCGGGGCCCCAGGCTTCCCCCGGGGCTGGTGCGCGACCTCGCGGCTGC
>NZ_JBFBDY010000143.1:0-14431 GCF_040683475.1 Kitasatospora sp. NPDC093558
TTGCTTTTTTCTTCCATAACTCTCTTTACGTTTCCGGGGGGGGTGTTTTATGGGAGCGGGGTGGGACGGGGGTTGTAAGCCCATGCGCTTGGGCCCTCCACCCGTGGGTGGAGGGCCCTCGCGCGAGACCGTCAGGCGTCGATGCGGGAGCGGTCCAGGGTGGCCGCCGAGTCCACGATGAACTCCTTGCGCGGGGCGACGTCGTTGCCCATCAGCAGGTCGAAGATCCGCTCGGCCTGCTCCAGGTCGCCCAGGTTGATCCGGCGCAGCGTGCGGTGGCGCGGGTCCATGGTGGTCTCGGCCAGCTGGTCGGCGTCCATCTCGCCGAGGCCCTTGTACCGCTGCACCGGCTCCTTCCAGCGCATCCCCTTGCGCTGGAACTCCAGCAGCGTGGAGCGCAGTTCGGCGTCGGAGTAGGTGTAGTGGTACTTCTCCTGGCCGCGCTTGGGGGCGGTGAGCTCGATGCGATGCAGCGGCGGCACCGCGGCGAACACCCGGCCCTGCTCGACCATCGGCCGCATGTAGCGGTGGAAGAGGGTGAGCAGCAGGGTGCGGATGTGCGAGCCGTCGACGTCGGCGTCGGCCATGAAGATGACGCGGCCGTAGCGGGCCTGGTCGATGTCGAAGGTGCGGCCGGAGCCGGCCCCTATCACCTGGATGATCGCGGCGCACTCGGCGTTCTTGAGCATGTCGCTCACCGAGGCCTTCTGGACATTGAGGATCTTGCCGCGGATCGGCAGCAGCGCCTGGAACTCGGAGTTGCGGGCGAGCTTGGCGGTGCCGAGCGCGGAGTCCCCCTCGACGATGAACAGTTCGCTGCGGTCGACGTCGTCGCTGCGGCAGTCGGCGAGCTTGGCCGGCAGCGAACTGGTCTCCAGCGCGGTCTTGCGGCGCTGGGCCTCCTTGTGCTGGCGCGCGGCGACCCGGGTGCGGGCGGCGGCGACGACCTTCTCCAGGACGGCCCTGGCCTGGAGCTTGTCGTCCTTCTTGGCCGAGGTGAGGAAGGCCTTGAGCTCCTTGGCGACGACGGCGGCGACGATCCGGTTGGCCGCCGAGGTGCCGAGCACCTCCTTGGTCTGGCCCTCGAACTGCGGCTCGGCGAGGCGGACGGTGACGACGGCGGTGAGGCCCTCGGTGGCGTCGTCCTTGGTGATGTCGTCCTCGGCGACGCGCAGGAGCTTGCTGGCGCGCAGCACCTCGTTGACGGTCTTGGCGAGCGAGCGCTCGAAGCCGGTGACGTGGGTGCCGCCCTTGGGGGTGGCGATGATGTTGACGAACGAGCGGAGGGTGGTGTCGTAGCCGGCGCCCCAGCGCAGCGCGATGTCGACGCCGAGGTGGCGGGTGACCTCGGTGGGCGTCATGTGGCCGAGCTCGTCGAGGACGGGCACGGTCTCCTTGAAGGTGCCCTCGCCACGCAGCCGCAGGACGTCACAGACCGGCTTGTCGGGGGCCAGGAACTCGCAGAACTCGGCGATGCCGCCGTCGTAGCGGAAGACCGTTTCCTCGGTCTTCTCGCTCTCGGTGAGCCGCTCGTCACGCACGACGATGGTCAGGCCGGGGACGAGGAAGGCGGTCTGGCGGGCGCGGTTGTGCAGGTTCTCCAGGGAGAGCTTGGCGTCCTTGAGGAAGATCTGCCGGTCGGCCCAGTAGCGGATCCGGGTGCCGGTGCGGGTCCTGGGCACCTTGCGGGCCTTGGTCATGCCGTTGGCCGCCTCGAAGGGCGCGTCCGGGCCGGCCTCGGTGAAGATGCCGGGGGTGCCGCGGCGGAAGCTCATCGCGTGGGTGTGCCCGCTGCGGTCGACCTCGACGTCCAGGCGGGCCGAGAGCGCGTTGACGACGGAGGCGCCGACGCCGTGCAGGCCGCCGGAGGCCGCGTAGGAGCCGCCGCCGAACTTGCCGCCGGCGTGCAGCTTGGTCATGACGACCTCGACGCCGGACAGCCCGGTCTTGGGCTCGACGTCGACCGGGATGCCGCGCCCGTTGTCGCGGACCTCGACCGAGGAGTCCGGGTGCAGGACGACCTCGATGCGGTCGCAGTGGCCGCCCAGGGCCTCGTCGACCGAGTTGTCGATGATCTCCCACAGGCAGTGCATCAGGCCGCGGCTGTCGGTCGAGCCGATGTACATGCCGGGGCGCTTGCGGACCGCCTCCAGCCCCTCCAGGACGAGCAGGTGCCGAGCGGTGTAGTTGGAGCCGTCGTCACCGGCCAGCAGTGCGGACGGCACGGTCGTTTCGGCACTCACGCGGCACTCTCCTCGGTGAAGTTCTGTCTCATCGGTCACATCCGGAACGCGTCCGGACCGTCCGCCAGTGCAGCACGCCGCACCGACAGCCGTCGCCCGGCGTGTGCGCACCCCTCCGCTGGGTGCCCAGCACGGCGGGCCGGTCCCGCGCAGCTTGTACGCGCTGCGCGAACAAGGACTGGGCCGGAGTCCGGGGCTCCGGGGCGCCATCTCCTCCCGGTACCACCGGTCCTGGCGGATCGTGGGGTCCGGCGAAGGCTCCGGAACTGCCGTTATGCAGGCTACCGGGGCCTGGGACGGGGCTTATGCTCCAACCCGGCTGAGGATTATGCTACGCGGACCTCGCACCCGGTCCCGATCGGGCGTTCGAGCCACGGGCGGATCCTGGGATCCGGTACGCATGAACCACCGGCCCCCGGGGCACGTCCTCATCAACACAGCAGAATCCTCAGAGAAGAAAAGCCACGAGCGGGAACGTTTTCGGCCTGGTTGGATGTTGACCCTGGTACGACAGCTCGTCGAGCTAGAGAAGAGGCGACGTGACTACTGTTCTGACACCTGCGAGCCCGCTCACCGCGGCTGACCGCTGCGACCGCTGCGGCGCCCAGGCCTACCTGCGCGTCGTGCTCGCCAGCGGCGGAGAGCTGCTCTTCTGCGCCCACCACGGCCGGAAGTTCGAGCCCGAGCTCAAGAAGATCGCCGTTGAGATACAGGACGAGAGCGGCCGCCTGACCAGCACCACCACCGCGACGGCCGCCGAAGACGAGCGCTGATCCCGGGCGCCACACCAGCAGCCGGCGTCGAGCTGTGTGTCCGGTCGCGCACTGCGTGCGACCGGTGGGCCGGGCGATCGACCCCTCAGGGGCCGATCGCCCGGCCCTGCTGTTCCCCGAGGCGCTCCGGCACTCCCGGCCGCTCCCGACGGAACGTCAGAACGTGACCGCACAGTCACGTTCCGGCGTCACAGTGCCGAACGCACCGCGTCCGAGAGGGCGGCGACCCTCGTGTACACCCCTGGGTGGTGCGCCTCCGCGCAGCCCGTCCCCCAGGAGACCAGGCCGGCCAGCCGCCCGCCGATGACCAGCGGACCGCCACTGTCCCCCTGGCAGGCATCCTTACCGCCCTGCTCCTCCTCGCCCGCGCACACCATGGCCCTGGCGTCGAACTTCCCGTCCGACCCGCCCGGGTAGTCGCGCGCGCACACCTGGTCGGCGACGACCGGCACGTCCACCGTGCGCAGCGCGGCCGAGTAGTCACCGCGCCCGGTGGTGTCGCCCCAGCCGTACACCTGCGCCCTGGTCCCGGTCGCGTACGGCTCGGTCTCGCCCTGGGCGAGCAGGTCGATCACCGGCCGCGACCCCTGGGACTCACCGAGCGTGACGACGGCCACGTCGTTCATGTTGGCGGACCAGCTGTAGTCGGGGTGGACCCAGATCTTCTTGACCGGCACTTCGTGACCGGCCGTGCCGCGCATGTCGTCCCGGCCGACGATCACCTTGAGGCCCGGCCGGTCCACCCGGACGCCCTTGGACTCGTCGAAGAAACAGTGCGCCGCCGTCACCACCTTGGTCGGGGAGACCAGCGCTCCCCCGCAGAACTGCCCGGAGCGGCCGGAGCCGAACTGCTGGCGGCTGGCCAGCGCCACCGCCCACGGGTGGTCCGCGGTGCTCACCACCGCACCGCCGACCACCCTGCGCTGGGCCTCGGCGGGCGCGGCGGTGCCGAAGGCGACGAGCGGGACGGGAACGGCCGCCAGCAGCGCCAGCACCGCGGCCCGCTTTCGGCGGTCCGGCCGGGCGGCGGCCGGGGTCGCCGGGGGCGGGGCGGCGGTCGTCAGGTCCGCGCGGTCCGGGTTGGGCAGCACCGTTTCTCCAGGTGGCTCGGCAGCAGGCAACCGGCACAGCGTAGGTGACCGGCTACACTGTGCGACCGCTTCCCGCCGGACGGCCACCCGGACGAGCGACAACCACCACTCGGACGGTGACGAACCCCCTCCGGACGGCCGAGAAGGCCCGGAGCCGTGGGGCTCCGGGCCTTCTCGGAAGTGCTCGCGCGGCGGGAGCGCCGCGCAGTGCCGGATCAGTCCAGGTAGTCGCGCAGGACCTGGGAGCGCGACGGGTGGCGCAGCTTCGACATGGTCTTCGACTCGATCTGGCGGATGCGCTCACGGGTGACCCCGTACACCTTGCCGATCTCGTCGAGGGTCTTCGGCTGACCGTCCGTCAGGCCGAAGCGCATCGACACGACGCCGGCCTCGCGCTCGGACAGGGTGTCCAGCACCGAGTGCAGCTGCTCCTGGAGCAGGGTGAAGGAGACCGCGTCGGCCGGCACGACCGCCTCGGAGTCCTCGATCAGGTCACCGAACTCGCTGTCGCCGTCCTCGCCGAGCGGGGTGTGCAGCGAGATCGGCTCGCGGCCGTACTTCTGGACCTCGATGACCTTCTCGGGGGTCATGTCGAGTTCCTTGGCCAGCTCCTCCGGGGTGGGCTCGCGGCCCAGGTCCTGGAGCATCTGGCGCTGGACGCGGGCCAGCTTGTTGATGACCTCGACCATGTGCACCGGGATGCGGATGGTGCGGGCCTGGTCGGCCATGGCGCGGGTGATCGCCTGGCGGATCCACCACGTGGCGTAGGTGGAGAACTTGTAGCCCTTGGTGTAGTCGAACTTCTCGACCGCACGGATCAGACCGAGGTTGCCCTCCTGGATCAGGTCCAGGAAGAGCATGCCGCGGCCGGTGTAGCGCTTGGCCAGCGAGACCACGAGGCGGAGGTTGGCCTCCAGCAGGTGGTTCTTGGCGCGGCGGCCGTCCTCGGCGATGATCTCCAGCTCGCGCTTGAGCTTGGGGGCGAGCTTGTCGGCGGCCGAGAGCTTGTCCTCGGCGAACAGGCCGGCCTCGATGCGCTTGGCGAGCTCGACCTCCTGCTCGGCGTTGAGCAGCGGGACCTTGCCGATCTGCTTCAGGTAGTCCTTGACCGGGTCGGCGGTGGCACCGGCGACGGCGACCTGCTGGGCCGGCGCGTCGTCCTCGTCGTCGTCGGAGAGGACGAAGCCCTCCGACTCCTCCTCCGGACCGGTGGCCTCGGCCTCGGCCTTGTCACCGGGCAGCGCGACGTCCTCGAGCAGCTCCTCCTCGCCGAGGAGCTCCTCCTCGCCGCCCTTGCCGGCCTTGCCGGCGGCGGTCTTCTTGGCGGCGGTCTTCTTGGCGGGCGCGGCGGCCTTCTTGGCAACGGCCTTCTTGGCGGGCGCGGCCTTCTTCGCCGGGGCCGCCTTCACCTCGGTGACGACCGTGGTCGTCTCCTCGACGGTGATCTCGGCGGACACGGTGGGCGCCGGCGCGGCGGCGGCCGCCACGGCCGGGGCCGCGACGGGGGCGCCGGGCGCGATGCGCACGGGCGGCTTGGTCGGGGCCGACGGGGCGGCCGGGGTCCGGGTGGTGACAGCCTTGGTGGCGGTGCGCTTCGTGGGGCTCTTGGCGGCAACGCTCTTGCGCTTGGCACCGGCCGGCTCGGCCGCGCTCACCATGAGGTCCACCCCCTCCTCAATCAGCACCTGATTGAGGCTGCGCATGACGTTCTTCCACTTGGTGACCGGGATCTGGTCCGCCTCGAACGCCTGGCGCACGTCGTCACCGGCGATCTGCCCCTGGGCCTTGCCCCGCTCGATGAGAGCCAGCAGAGCCGCGGACTCGGCGATCTCGGGGGGAAGCGAACGGGATGTGCTGGCCGACACGAACAACCTCTCGGACGATGAGTGGACTCGAACCCGTACCGGCCGCCCGAGCGGGCGGGGAAGGAGATCGCGCGTCGGACGCGCGGTGTCGATTCCGACCGACTCGGGCTTGAGGACAGGGTTTGCAGGACGGCAGCAGCGCCGCGGACCACCACAGCCATCTGGCGTGCTGGAGTATTCCGGAGCTGCTTCCGCTCAGGACACATCGCTGCTACTCGTCAAGTGTTACGCATGGCCTTCGTGTCGCGGGTCACACCGCTCGGGTGCCCACGGCCCTGGGCCGGACTCCATCATCGCGCACTCGCGCCGAAAACTGCCGCCATGGACATGCCCGCCAGGTCGGGCGACGTTCCGGGCTTGCGCCCCAGGCCCCCCTCGCACCCAGCAGGACGGCCCTCCGACTGCACCGGGCGGTGCGGCCGGAGGGCCGTGGGCGGGCGGGCCGAACCAGACCGTTCAGTGCTCCCGGGGGGCCGGGACGGACGGCTCGACCTCGGGGTGGACGGTGAGCAGGGCCCGCATCGCGGCCTCGCCCGCGGTGCCGTCGCCGGTGCCGAGCGCGTCCACCAGCCGGGCGTGCAGGCTGACCGAGGCCTCCGAGGGCCGCTCGCACGAGGTGGCGGGGCCGCCCGAGACCTGGAGCGCGCAGGAGACGATCCCCGAGAGGTGCTCCAGCATCCGGTTGCCGGCCATCTGCAGCACGAGGCCGTGCAGCTCGGCGTCGGCCCGGGTGTAGGTCGAGAGGTCGGCCTGGGCGGCGGCGTGGCCCATGATCTCGACCAGCTCGACCAGGCGCTGCTGGACGTCCTCGCGGCCGTGGCCGGCGGCCAGCCGGGCGGCGAGGGGCTCGATGGCCCAGCGCAGCTCGAAGAGCTCCCGGCGCTGCTCGTCCCGCTGGGGGCCGAAGGCGCGCCACTCGATGATGTCCGGGTCGAGCAGGTTCCAGTCGCCGACCGGACGGACCCGGGTGCCGACGTTCGGCCGGGCGCTGACCAGGCCCTTGGCCTCCAGGACGCGCAGCGACTCGCGGACGACGGTGCGCGAGACCTCGAAGCGCTGGCCGATCTCCTCGGGCACGAGCGGGCGGTCGGCGCCGAGGTCACCGGAGACGATCATCTGGCCCAGCTGCTGGACCAGCTGGCCGTGCAGACCGCGGCCGCGGCTGCTGGTGGTCTTGCGGCCGACCCGGGCGAGCTCGGACTCGGCGCCCTCCCAGCGGGGCGCCGGCGGGGTCGGCCGGTCGGCGTACGAGAAGCGGTCCAGGTCGCCGGGGCCGTGGATGGGCCCTTCGGCGGAACGGGCGGGGGTCATGGTGGGGTGCGCAAGGGTACTCACAGGTCCTTTGTCGGCGATCGGCAGGCGCAGCTTGAGAATTCTCGTGAAAAGCACACGAAAGGGTGATCGGCCGCGACTGGATAATTGACTTCTTATCAGGACGAACCGCCCATTACGGGCACCGCTGGTCGATCTTGGTGGTTCGGGGCGGCGGCCCGGGGATCAGAGCGCGCGCCGCCGGGACTGCACCACCAGGGCCGCCACCCGCCGGCCGGCCGCCGGCGCGGCCACCGCGGTGAGGAGCGCCGGGTCCGTCAGCGCGGTGGCCCCGGGCGCCACCCGCCGGTCGCCGCCGTAAACCCACCCGTACGCCCATTCGACGCCGGACTGGAACGGCAGCAGTTCGGCCGCCCGGGTCGGCCACGGCGTGCCGGTCTGCCGCAGCAGCAGCGCCACGCCCGACTCCAGCAGGGGCGGCAGCGCGCACAGGACGAGCACCCCGGCGACGGCGCTGCGGGTGAGCGAGGCCGTCAGAACGCCGGTCCAGCCCGCCACGACCGTCAGCAGGACGAAGGCCAGCAGGGCGCCCGGCACGCCGTGCCCCGCGACCAGGGCCACCGGCGCGAACGCCCCCGGCAGGTCCGCGAGCCCGGACAGCCCGGCGGAGGCCAGCGCCCCGGACGCCCGCCCGGACAGCGCGGACGGGTCCGCCCAGGCCGCGACCGTGACCCCGGCGGGCAGCGCGAGGTGCACGGCCACCGTGTCCACCAGCAGGGTGGCCAGCGCCAGCAGCCCCGCCACGGGGCCGATCACCAGCAGCTTGGCCACCAGCAGCCGCACCCGGCGCGGGTACGACACGCACGAGGCCGGCAGCCCCGGGTAGCGCACCTCGTGCCCGTACGCGAGGGCGCCGAGCACCCCGGCCCCGAGCGCCGCGAAGGGCAGCGGAAGCAGGGGGAAGGCCGCGGTCAGCAGCCGCACCCCCGCCGGGCCGGGCAGCGGTCCCTCCGGACGCTGGCTCGCCAGGACGGCGGCCACGACGGCGTCGCAGAGCAGCACGGCGGCGAGGAGCAGCCAGGTGGAACGGAGGCCGCGCAGCCGGCGCAGCTCGTAGGCCAGGACGCGCACGGTTCACTCGCTCCGGAGGTCGTCGGGGGTGGTGTTGGGGTTGGGGGTGAGGGTGGGGTTGGGGGCGGCCGGGGGCGCCTGGGGCGTCAGGCGGCCGAGCCGGACGGTGTCGTCGGACAGCAGGGTGGCGGCCGGAGCGGCGGGGCCGTTGCGGAAGAGCCGGTCCACGGCCACGGTCGTCGCGGTGCTGTCGGCGGAACGGAGATCGGGCTTGGGCACGAGCGCGGGGCGGGGCGCGGACCCCGGCGCGGGGGCGGGCTCGGGGCTGGGCTCGGGGCCGGGTTCGGGGCCGGGTTCGCCGGAGATCGCGGGCGACGGCTCGCGGGTGGCCTCGACGAGGGCGAGGGCGGAGAGGGCGGTCGCCACGGAGGCGACGGGCAGCGCCCGCGTGGGCAGGGCCGCCTCGTCCGCCGGCCCCGGCTGTGGCCGCTGCTGTGGCTCCGGCCGCGTGGCCGGCTGCGGCTGCTCGGCACGCTGCGGCTGCTCGGCGGGCCCCGGCTGGAGGTGGATCTGGCCGAAGCGGCCCGAGGCGGTCGGCAGGACGGCCTTCGGGGCGGGCTGCTCGACCACCCGGTCCGCCAGCTCGTGCAGCAGGATGCCGTGCCGGTAGGCGAGTTCGCCGATCTCGGTGCGCCCGATGCCCGCCACGGCGATACCGGCGCCGCCGTCCCTGCGCACCTGGGCGCCCTGGCTCACCAGGAGGTCGGCGAGGCGCGCCATCTGCGGCCCGCGGACGGCCACCTCAGGGCTGAGCCGGGTGCGACGGAACTCCGCCACCGGCTGGTCGGCCACCAGCCGGCCCCGGTCCAGCGTGATCACGCGGTCGGCCAGCTGGGACGCCTCCTGCGGGGTCCGGGTGGTCACCAGGACCGTCCCGGCGGCGACGGCGAACGAGCGCAGGAAGGAGTGGAACCACTCCACGTTGCGCGGGGACAGGCCCTCGGTCGGGGCGTCCAGGAGGAGCGCGGCGGGGTCGCCCAGCAGCGCGGCCGCGAGCGCCAGCCGCCGGTGCATGCCGGGCGAGAAGGTGCGCAGGCGCTGCCCGGCGACGGTGGCCAGCCGGGTCTGCTCCAGCAGCTCGTCCGCGCGCCGGGCGGGCACGCCGACGGTCGCGGCGAGCATCCGCAACTGGCCGCGCGCCGTGCGGCCCGGGTGCCCGGCCACCGCCGTGCTCCCCTCCCCCGACCCGGGGAGCAGCACGCCGACCTCGCGTTCGGGGCGGCGCAGACGGCGGTAGGTGCGGCCGTCGAAGAGCGTGACGCCCTGGCCGCGTTCGAGTTCGACCATGAGCCGCAGCGCGGTGGACTTGCCGGCGCCCTCGGGGCCGAGCAGCGCCGTGACGAGGCCCGGTCTGGCGTCGAAGGTGAGGTCCAGCAGGGCCGGTGGAGCGCCCTTGCCGCGGACCTTGGTCAGTCCGGTGATCTGGATCATCGCTGCCTGCTCCCATGCCCTCGACCGGCCCCGCGCCAGCACATTAGGGGTCGGCGAAGGCGATTTCGGGCATTACGGGAGCGGCGCGGGCCCGTGGGCCACCCACCTCACCCGATCAGGGGACAATCCGATCCTGCGATTCCCGGGCCAGGTGGGACAGGGCCGGCCGGGCCGGGGCGCGGCGGGCACGGGAGCGCGCGGCGTCAGGACTCCGGGCGGAGCATGGGCGGGTTGAGCACGGTCGCGCCGCCCGCGGTGAACAGCTGGGCCGGGCGCCCGCCCTGACGGGTCGTCGTGCCGCCGGAGGGCAGCAGGAAGCCGGGGGTGCCGGTGACCTTGCGGTGGAAGTTCCGCGGGTCCAGGGCCACGCCCCAGACGGCCTCGTAGACCCTGCGCAGCTCACCGACGGTGAACTCGGCCGGGCAGAAGGCAGTGGCGAGCGAGGAGTACTCGATCTTGGAGCGGGCGCGCTCGACCCCGTCGGCGAGGATCAGCCCGTGGTCGAAGGCGAGCGGCACCCCGTCGGCCGGGCTCTGCCCGAGCAGCTCGGCGACCGGCGCCCAGCGGGCGCTGCTGGCGTCCCCGCCGGCCCGCGGCGTCGGCAGGTCGGGGGCGAGGACGAGGTACGCGACGCTGACCACCCGCATCCGGGGGTCGCGCTGCGGGTGACCGTAGGTGGCCAGCTGCTCCAGGTGGGCACCGGCCGCGCCCGGACCCACGGCGTCGTGCCCGGGGGCGGAGTGCGCCCGCAGCCCGGTCTCCTCGGCCAGCTCGCGCGAGGCCGCCTCGGCCAGGCCTTCGTCCGGCCGCACGAAACCGCCGGGCAGCGCCCAGTACCCCTGGAACGGGGGCTCACCACGTCTCACCAGCAGGGCACACAGCGCATGGTCGCGCACCGTCAGCACCACCAGGTCAACCGTGACTGCGAACGGGGGGAAGGCCGACGGGTCATAGCGCGACATGGCGACGATCATAGTCGTCTCTCTGACGATAAGCACAGGCCCGTGTACAACCCGTGCCCGGGGGCCCGGGGGCGGGCCCTGGCGCGGGCCTTGGTTCGGGCCCTGGCTCGGCCCTGGTGACGGTCAGCGCGCCACGAGCTGGAGGTCCGCCGGCGCCTCCTCGACCATCGCCACGCCGATGCGGCTCACCCGGACGGAGAAGGGCTCGCCGGACACCCGCAGGTTGGTCAGTTCCAGCTCGCCGAGCGGGGCCGTGCTGGCCGGGCGGACCTTGACCCGGCCGCCCGGGACGTCCGGACGGACCCCGGCGAGGGCGAAGACCGCGTGGGCGGCCCCGGCGGCCGAGACCGCCGCCGGACGGCACGCGGCCGGGTGCGGGACGGGCGGGCAGCCGGGGATGCGCTGCTCGCCGGCGTACATCTCGGGCACGCGGCCCTCGAAGTGGGTGGCCGCGGCGAGCAGGCCCTCCAGCAGGGTGCCGGCCTCGTTCTCGTGACCGGCCTCGGCGAGCCCGGCGATCGCGAGGGCGGTCTCGTGCACCCGCACGGCGCCGCCCCGGTGGCCCAGTGGGTTGAAGCGGGGCGACTTGGCGCTCAGGGTGCGCAGGCCCCAGCCGCTGTCCAGCTCCGGCGCCACGAGGCGCTGGGCGAGCAGCCGGGTCTGCTCGCGGTCCAGCAGGCTCTCGTGCCGGCCGCCGTCGACGGCCAGCCCGGTGTCGAGCAGGTGGACGAGGCAGGAGGCGACGGCCGGGAGCGGTTGACCGCCAGGGGCGAGGCCCGCGGCCGGGCGCCCGCCGGAGAGGTCGTCGATCCAGAACCGCTCGCGGAAGCGCCCGCGCAGCCCGGCGGCCCAGGCGCGCCACTCCTCGGCGCCGGGACGGCCGAAGGCCTCCAGGAGCTCGGCGCCCTGCAGGGCGGCGCGGTGCGCCTGGGCCTGGACCTCGGCCCGGGCGGCCACCGGGTGCGCGGCGCGGTCCTCCGCCGGGCGGCTCAGGTCGGTGACGAAGCCGTCGGCCAGGCCGTCGCGGAGGGCGCCGAGGGCCCGCTCGGCGGCCGGGAGCAGGTCCGCGACCTCGGCCCTGGGCAGGCCCCAGCGCCAGGCCTCGGCCAGCACCGTGACGAACAGCAGGGTGGCCTCGGTGGCGGTGCAGGTGGGCGGCAGCTCGGGGCCGCCGTGCCGCAGGGCGCCGGGCAGCAGCCCCTCGGTGCGGCCGGGTGCCGGGGCGAGCTGCTGGCGCCGGGCCAGGGCCCGCAGGGTGCCGGCGGCGAGCCGGGTGCCGAGCGGGAGCGTCAGCCGGGCGGCCCAGAGAGCGTCGGCCGGGGCGAGGCCGAAGCGCCAGGGCGCGCCGGAGGCCGGGTAGAGGTCGGTCGGGCGGTCCGGGTCGGCGAACAGCAGGCCGCCGAGGGCGTCGAGGGAGCGGGTGACCAGCAGCGCCGCCCGGGCGTCGTCCGCGTCGAACTGGCCGCGCTCGCCCGCGAGGAGCAGCAGGACCGGGCCGAACAGCAGGCCAGGGCAGACGAGTTGGAGCGCGTGCGGCGCACGCTGCGCCGCGAGCGCCACACCCGGACGCGGACGCACGCCCTGTCCGGCCGTCTCTGCGCGCCGACCACTGCCGCGACCGCTGCTGCGACCGCCACTCCGTCCGCTGCCGCGTCGTCCGCCGCTTCGGTCGTCGGCTCGCTCGGGGTCCCGTGCACCACGGTCGCGCCCGGTCCGGTGCCGGTGCCCGGAGCGGACGGGAATCCGGACACCTTCACCGAACTCCTCTCCCGGCTGGGCGAGTTCCCGCTGCTCACCTTCACCGGGGACCAGAAGTCCGCGCTCGCCCTGGACGACCTCCAGTGCGCCGGGGCGGGCTGGGCCCGGCTCGCCTGGGACGGGTTGACGGCCCTCCAGGAGTACGCCGAGGCGGCCGTCCGCGGCGAGGCCGGCGGTGACTTCAAGCAGTGGTGCGAGCACACGCCGGACGGCTGCCACCGGTTCCCGCCCCGCAAGGCGGTCCGCGGCGAGTCCAGGACGGTGCACAGCCACACCAAGTGGAAGCGCGAGCGGATGCTGCCGGTGCCGGAGTGCGTCGACGCCTCCCGGCGCGCGTTCATGGGCGCGCACCTGCGGATCGGCGGCGGGCGCACCGCACCCCGGCTGCACTACCTCGACGACTGCTCGGGCAGTGGCCGGATCTATGTCGGCTACATCGGACTCCACCTGACCAACACCCGCACCAACTGAGAGGCTTGGCTGACCACCTGCGCCCGTTCGGTGGACAATGTCCGCAGGGGCGGGCCGCGGGGTCGCCGGTCGCCCCGCGCAGGCGCCGACGAGCATGGGGGAAAGACGACCGATGCAGTACTCAGCAGACGGCCAGTCCGACGGCGCCGCCACCACCCGGTTCCCCCAGCCGGGCTTCCTCGCCTCGGTCTTCCGCGACCTCGGCGCGGACCCGGGCCCCGACCCGTCCGAGGCCGGGGACCGGGCCGCGCCCGCCGACGCCGGGACCACCGGCAGCCGCGACAGCTCCGGCAGCCCCGGCAGTACCGGCGGCCACGACGGTCCTGGTGACGGCCCGTCCGCCGACGAGGAGTCGGTCGCCGCCCACGGCCGCGCCGCCGCCCTCACCCACCACCGCACGCTGACTGTCCAGGCCGAGCACGACCGCCTGGCCGACCTGCTCCGGCGGGCCGCGCTGCCCGTATCGGCCATGGACTTCGAGAGCCAGCTGCGCCACTACGAGCCGCGCCCCTACCCGGCCGCGAGCCCGGACACCACCGAACCCGAGCCCCGCTGGGAGGACTTCGCCCCCGCCGAACCGCCCGCCGCCGACCCCGACGCCGCACCGACCCGCCGCCTGCTCGACTCCGACTACCAGCGCGAGCTGGCCAAGGCCCGGTTGGCCCACCAGCAGGCCCGGCGCCAGTGGCGCACCCGCCAGGCCGAGGCCGGCAGCCCGGCCGCCGACGAGTCCCGGCGGGTCCACGAGGAGTCCGAGGCGGCCCGGGCCCGCGCGGTGCGCGAGTACAACGAGAGCCTCGAGGAATGCCGCCGGGCCTACCGGCTGGCCGAGCCCGCCGCGGTGGAGTCGCTGCTGGAACGGGCCTTCGCCGCCGCCGAGACGGCCACCCAGGACCTGCCCGCTCCCTGCCGGGCGGTCTTCCGGCCGCTCACCCGCACCGCGGTGCTGGACCTCGACCTGCCGCCGCTCGACCTGGTCCCCTCGCTGACCGGCTACCGCCTCGCCCCCGACGGCGACATCCACCCGGTGCCGCGCCCGCCGGCCGAACGGGCCACCGACTACCTGCGGCTGGTCGCCCGGCTCGCCCTGCGCGCCCTCCAGGCGGCCGACGCCGTCGACACCGACGAGATACTCGCCGGCGTCGTCCTCAACGGCTGGCTGCGCGAGTCCGGCGGGGCCGGCCCGCTCTGCCTGGTCAGCGTGGACGCCGACCGCGACGCACTGGCCCGTACCCGGCTGCTCCCGGCCGCCACCCCGTACGAGGAGCGCGACGGCGACGGCGTCTACGCCGACGCCGAGCAGGACGAGGCGCTGGTGCGGCTGCGCCAGCTCGGCGCCGCCGTCACCCCCGATCCGTACGCGAGGGCCGCCGTCGAGCCCGCCGCGCTGGCCGGCGCGACCGTGCCGGCCGCGCCCGACCTGTCCGCCAACGA
>NZ_JBFBDY010000144.1:0-14398 GCF_040683475.1 Kitasatospora sp. NPDC093558
TCCCTCCCGACCTCTCCACCGCCCCCGGCGGCACCCCACCGACGGCGGCCCCGGAGCCGCCGGAGGCGACGCCCGCGTCGGCCGCGTCGGGCGCGTCGGCCGCGTCGGCCGCGTCGGCCTCATCGCCCTCATCGCCCGAGCCGACGGTGACGCCGGTGGCCGGGCCGACGGCGGATGCCTCGCCCACGGACGTCGCCGCCGATGACGACGATGCGGACGGGGACGACACTCCGCCTCCGTCCACCCCTTCGCCGACCCCCACGCTCACCCCGACCGAGTCCCCGTCCGCCGCGGCCGTCCCGAGCGCTCCGGCGACCCCGGCTCCCACGGCGACCGCCGCCCGGCGCATCTACGTCTCCACCATCCCCGGCGGCCTCCCCGGCGCCGCCGACATCTACATCCGCGCCACCGGCTGACGCCGCGGTGTGGGGTTCGCGGTCTGGGCCCCCAGCAGAGTGCCCCCGCCGAGCGGGCTCGGCGGGGGCACGGGGACTCAGCGGGTGGCAGGCGCCGGTTCGGGGGTTGGGGCGGTGGTCGCGGCCGGCGCGGGGACAGCGGCCGGGGTCGCGGGGGCCTTGCGGCGCGCGGCCCGGCTGGGGGACTGGCCGGCGACCAGGGCGCCCAGGGCGATCAGCAGGCCCACGACCTGCCACGCGGTGAGCGTCTGGCCGAGGACGACCAGGCCGCCGACCGTCGCGACGACGGGGTTGATCAGGCCGAGGAAGGACGCCGGGCCGGCGCCCAGCCGCTCGATGCCGCGGAACCAGAGGACGTAGCCGACCGCCGTGCCGAAGAGCCCGAGGTAGGCGAACCCGGCCAGGTTGGTGGCGCTCAGCGCGGGCGGCGCGCCCTCGACGACGGCGGCCAGCGGGACGAGGAAGACCGAGCCGGCCAGGAGCTGCCAGGCGGTCAGGTCGAGCAGGGTCGCGCCCTCGGGACGGCCCCACCGGCGGGTGAGGACCGTGCCCATCGCCATCAGCCCGATCCCCGCGACCATCGCGGCGATGCCGATGCCGTCCAGCTGCGCGCCGCTCTTGAGGACCAGCAGCGCGACGCCGCCGACCCCGGCCAGCCCGGCGAGGACCGTCCGCCGTCCGGGCCGCAGACCGAGCACCCCGATCGAGAACCCGGCGACGAGCAGCGGCTGGATCGCCCCGATGGTCGCCGCGACCCCGCCGGGCAGGCGGTACGCGCCGACGAAGACGAGCGGGAAGAACAGCCCGATGTTCAGCATCCCGAGCACGGCCGCGCGCCCCCACCAGCGCCCCTTCGGCAGCCTGCGCCCCATGAGCAGCAGGAGCAGCCCCGCCGGCAGGGCCCGGGCCACGGCGAGCAGCAGCGGGCGGCCCTCGGGCAGGAGCTGCGTGGTCACGAGGTAGGTCGTGCCCCACGCGGCCGGGGCGAGGGCGGCGGTGGCGGCCACCCCCAGGCGGTTCCGATCCATGGCTTCCCCTGAACGTTGAGTATCTGAACGTTGAGATAAATACTGCGCCGAGGATCTGTGAACGTCAAGTATGTGAAGGTTAAGATAAGTGTGGTCCGGAGAGGTCCGGACAGCGGCCGAGGAAGGCGGAGGCCATGCAAGAGCAGGCGCAGGAGCGGGCGCGGCAGCGTGACACCGTTGACGACATCGTCGACCAGTGGGCCAGGGCCCGCCCCGAGCTCGACAGCGGACCCATGGCCCTGATCGGCCGGCTGCGGCGCTACAACCTGCGCGTCGACTCCGCCCTGCGCGAGTACTTCGCCCAACACGGCCTGGACACCTCGGAGTTCGACGTCCTCGCGACGCTCCGCCGGGCCGGCGAGCCGTACGAGCTGAACGCCCGCGGGCTGCTCAAGTCCGCGATGGTGACGTCGGGTGCGATCACCAACCGGGTCGACCGCCTGTCCGCGAAGGGCCTGGTCGAGCGGCGCCCCTGCGAGAGCGACCGCCGGGCGGTCCTGGTCCGGCTCACCCCGGAGGGCAAGGACCTCGTCGACGCGTTGCTGCCCGGTCACGTCCGGAATGAACGGCGCCTCCTCGCCGCGCTCGACCGGGACGAACAGGCGCAGCTCGACGCGCTGCTGAAGAAGCTGCTCGTCGCCCACGGGGACATCGAGCGGCTGTAGGCGGAGCGGGCGTCGTACGCGAGAAGTCGGCCCGGCCGACTTCTCGCGCGTGCGCCGCGGTGGTTCGCGTATCCAACCAATCCCCGGCCGCGTTAGACCCGGCACAACCCTGCCGGAGGAGAAGGCCGATGAAGGACAGGACGCCCAGGGAGATCGCCGTCGACGACCAGCTCCGAGCCGCCGGCGCCGAAGGCAGGGAGTGGCTCATCGCGGCCGGCTGGGGCCCGCCGGTGACGATCCCGGTCCAGCAGGCCGCCCGCTGGCAGCAGGAGGCCCGCGCCCGGATGCTCGCCGCCGAGGCGGACGACACCTGGACCTTCTGCGAGCACCTCTGTGCCGGTGGCCCCCAGCCCGTCGTCGTCCACGCCGAAACCCCGGAACGGATGCTCTGCCGCGCCTGCTCCACCGCCGAACGCCCCACCCGCCGCTGCCTGGAGTGCGGCGGACCCGCCGCCTCCGCCTCCCCGGCCGACGGCCGCGAGGACGTCTGCATGGGCCCGGTGGCGATCTACACCCGCCTCCGCTGCCCCTCCTGCTACCGCGCCGACCCCCTCCACGGCACCTTCGCCGCCCGCCGGCCGTAGGGGGCCCGACTTCGGGGCGGCGCCTACTTGTCCCCGCTGAAGCGTAGCCGGGCGCGGATGGCGTCCATTTCGGCGGGCGTCGTGAGCGCGAGCCGTGCCGCAGCGGCGACCATGGCGGACTCCCAGGCCTGGTGAGCCGCGGGATCGTGGGCTGCGATGTGTGCGACGTGGTGCTTCGGGCCTACCGCCACAAGGAACTCGTGCTCGGCGCCCGTGTGTGCGATGTCCGGCCGTTCCCAGAGCGGGGCCGCGACCTCGGCGGACGTCGCGTGGCCCGCGGCGAGCAGGCCCGCGAGGTGGTGGAGGTGGCAGCGCTCGGCGGTCTCCCAATGGGGAAGGGTGGTGCCGGACTCGGCGAGGGCCTGCTTGAGGAGCCCCACGAGCTCGTAGCGGGACTCCCGCCCGGAACACCCCGCCAGGTCGCGCAACGCGGGCGAGTCCACATCGGCGGCCAGCAGGTGCGCGGCTTCCATCGGCAGCTGCTCGGCCCGGACGAGCCCGGCGGCGTACCGCCAGGCGAGTGTGAACAAGCGATCCATGCCCGGCAGCCTGACGCCTGCCTCGTTCCCACGGCCAGCCATTTTGCGGGTCGGCGCGGAGGCTCCGGGCCAGCCGGGCGTGCGGGTGTTCGGCGTCGCAGAGCACCCGCACCGCCAGGTCGAGCCCTGTGCCGGGTCAGCCAGGGCGGTCACGGGGTGGGCGTGCTCGGGGTCTCGAGCGCCGGAGGCTGCCAGTTGTACGTGGGGGCCGTGCGGCGTAGGAGGTGGTGGTCGGGGAGGAGGCCGGCCAGGGCGAGGGTGGTGTCGCGGAGGAGGACGGCGGTGGGGGAGCGGAGGGCGACCAGGGCGCCGATGCGGCGGGAGCCGGTGACGATGCGGGTCGTGCGGGCCAGGCGCGCGGCCGTGTAGGCGGGCAGGCGGTCGGCGCCGGTCGCGGCCAGGACGACGGCGTCCTCGATGGCCTGGCACGCGCCCTGCCCCTGGAACGGGGTCATCGCGTGCGCCGCGTCACCCAGCAGGGCCACCCGGCCCCGGTGGTAGGCGGGCAGCGGGTCGGCGAGCTCCCAGACGTCGTGGCGCAGGATCCGGGCGGGGTCGGCCTGCCGGAGCAGTTCGGGCACCGGTGCACACCAGGTGCCGAACCGGCGCAGCAGCTCGGCGTGTTCGTCGGGGGAGCGCTCCCCGGCCGGGGCGAGGGCGGCGGCGTAGACGTACACGCGGCCGTCGGCGAGCGGGACGATCCCGGCGAGGCGCCCCCGGCCCCAGACCTCGCCCACGCCGGCCGGGCGCCGGGCCGGGGTGTCGACGATGGTGCGCCACGTCGTGAAGCCGGAGTAGCGCGGGCCGGGGTGCTGCGGGAAGAGCGTGGCGCGCGTGGCGGAGCGGATGCCGTCGGCGCCGACGACGAGCCCGGCGGCCGACTCGCCGTCGGGGGTGTGGACGACGGCCGGGTTCGCGGCGTCCCCGGGGCTGACCAGTGTGGCGGCGGAGCCGGTCCGGACCGTCCCCTCGGGGAGCGCCTCGACGAGGGCGTCGATGACGGCGGCCCGCGCGACGGCGGCGACGGGGTCGCCGAAGTACGCCTCGACGGCGCCCGTGCTGCTGCGGGCGAGCCACCGGCCGGAGGGGCGGCGGAGGCCGACGGCCGGGTGCGGGGCGGCGAGGGCGCGGAGGCGGTCGCCGACGCCGAGGCTGTCGAGGGCGCGGAGCGCGTTGGGGGCGAGGGCGAGTCCGGCGCCGACGGGTTCGAGGGAGGCGGCGCGTTCGTGGACGGTGACCGGGATCCCCCGCCGGTGCAGGGCGAGGGCGGCGGCGAGGCCGCCGATGCCTCCGCCGATGACGATCGCCTGGTTCAAGGGCATGGTGAGCTCCTCACTACATCTGTAGTTGCCACTGATCGACACGGTACTACATGTGTAGTGAGTTGGGGATGGGGCCGGTGAGCGGCCATGATCGGACCCATGACGCCCCCGCGCCCGACCCTGATCGCCGACGCCGCCATCGCCCTGATCGCCGAACGCGGCCTGCGCGGGCTCACCCACCGCGCGGTGGACGAGGCGGCCGGGCTGCCCACCGGCTCGACGTCCAACCTGGCCCGGACCAGGGCCGCCCTGCTCGAACTCGCGCTGACCCGGATCGCCGCGCTGGAGCACGCCGGCTTCACCGACCCGGCCCTGCTGCCGGGCTCGCCCCGCGAACTGCTCACCCAGACCGCCGCCGACGGCCTGCACCAGGCCCTGACCACCGGCCGCGCCCTCACCGTCGCGCGCTTCGAACTCGCCCTGGAGGCCGCCCGCCGCCCCGAACTGCGGGACGTCTACGACCGGCTGGGCGCGCGCTTCCTCGACGTCGCCACGATCCTCCTCGCCCGCTGCGGCTCCCCGGAGCCCGCCGCCGACGCCCGCCGCCTTATCCGCTGGTGCGACGGCGTGCTCTTCAACGCGACCGCCGGCAGCGGGCACGGCCGGCCGCCGACGGCCGCCGAGCTGCGCGACGAGGTCGCGCGGTACCTGGCCGGGCTGCTCGGCCCGTAGTACTGGGAAGTGCCGGGCCGCCTATACTCCGTGTGCCCGAACTGCGGGTGTGCAGGGGGAAGGGCGGCGCCGTGGGATCTTTCCTGATAATCGTGGTTCCCGGGTTGGTGTTGCTGCGGCTGGCGGCGCTCCCGGTGCTGCTGCGCGCCCAACGGGCCACGCGCCGAAGGGCGTTGGCGGCCGTCGGCGTGGACGCGAGCGCGGGGCCGCCGGGCGGCGTGGGTGCGATCATCGGTGAGCTGACGCTGGGTCTGCTCTTCGCCGCAGCGGTGGAGACCTTGCTCTACCTCCCGGGCAACAGCCGCTTCTACCGGATGGTGCGGGAGCCGATCGATGTCGACAACTCTCGTATCCTCGCCCTAGACCTGCACATATCGCGCTCCGACGCGCAGCTCTGGTACCTCGTCCCCGTGATCACGGGCCTCGTGCTCTGGCTGCTGTTCTGGTTCCTGACCCAGCGCAACCTGCTGGTCGTCGGCATGCCGGAGGAGGTCCGGTCGGCGCGCTCCACCCGGCTCCGGATCGGCGGCGGGGTTCTGCTCCGCGCGCTGATCGGCGCGTTCCTCCTGCCGGTGATCCTGGTCATCCCGGCCCTGCTGTTCCAGGCGGTCGCGCTGATCACCAGCCCGAGGGCGAAGGCGGTCGGAACCCGGGTGGACCAGCTGCCCCCGCCGAGCATCCCGCAGGCGTACGTGCCCACCCAGTACACCCCGCCCGCACCCCAACACGCCCCGCCCGCACCCCAGTACGCCCCGCCCGCCCCGCCGGCCCCGTACGTCCCGCCCGTCGGGCAGCCGCTCGGCGCTCACGAGCCCCGCACCATCGGCGGCTACCAGCTCCTCGGCCGGATCGGCTCCGGCGGCATGGGCACGGTGTACCTCGCCCAGCGGCAGGGCTCCGCGACGCAGGTCGCCCTCAAGACCATCAACCTCGAACTCCTCGACGACGCCGAGCTCCTGCGCCGCTTCCAGCGCGAGTCCGAGGTGCTGGCGATGGTCCCGGGCGCCTACACCGCCCGCGTCCTCGACTCGGGCGTGGACCAGGGCCGCCCGTACCTCGCGATGGAGCTGCTCGACGGCCGCCCGCTCGACGTCCACCTGCGCGAGCAGGGGCCGATCCGCTCCGCCGATGCGCTGCGCGCCCTGGCGCTCGCGCTGGCGGTGGCGCTGTCCGGGGTGCACCGGCTCGGGCTGGTGCACCGGGACCTCAAGCCGGCGAACATCATGCTGACCACGGCAGGCCCGCGCCTGCTGGACTTCGGCATCGCGGCGATCGTGGACGGCACCCGGCTGACCATGACCGGCGGCGGCCCCGGCACCCTCACGTACATGGCGCCGGAGCAGTTCGGCGACGAGCGGGCCGGCACGGCCGCCGACGTGTGGGCGTGGGCGTGCTGCGTGGTGTGCGCGGCGCACGGCGCGAGCCCGTTCGCGGCGACCAACACGGGCGCGGTGATCCGCCGGATCGTGGAGACCGGGCCCGAACCGGCCGCGGTGGCGGCGGTCCGGGCCCTCGACCCGGGGCTCGCCGCCGTCGTCACCCGCGCCCTCGCCATCGACCCGGCGCAGCGCCCGGCGGACGGCGCGGCCCTGCTGGCCGCACTGGCGCAGGCCCAGCAGGCGGCCCCGGACCCGGCGGCCGTCCACGACCTGATCACCCGGGGCTGGCAGACCCTGGCCCTTTAGCGACTACCCCGCGACCGTCACCACCGGCTCGTGGCGGACCGGGAAGTTGACCGAGTTCGCGATGAAGCAGGCCCGGTGCGCGTCGGCGTGCAGGGCGAGCGCCTTGTCGACCATGCCGTCGGCGGCGACCTCGATCCGCGGGTGCAGCACCGCCGAGGTGAAGTGCCCGCCCTCGGGCGTCTCGGCCATCGTGCCGACCGGGTTGTCGACGTACGAGGTCACGACGACGCCGTTGACGGCGCACAGGTGCAGGTACCAGAGCAGGTGGCACTGCGAGATCGACGCGAGGAGCAGCTGTTCCGGGTTCCAGCGGGCCGGGTCGCCGCGGAAGGCGGGGTCGGACGAGCCGGGGATGGTCGGCCGGCCGTCGGCGGCGACGTCGTGGTCGCGGCCGTAGGAGCGGTAGTCGCTGGTGCCGGTGCTCTGGTTGCCGGTCCAGGTGATCTCGGTGGTGTACGTGTGCAGCTTGGCCATGCCCGTGCCCTTCCTCGTACCGGAACCTGCGGAACGGTCGACCGCAGGACGTCAATCGGCGGGCGCGACCCGCTCGGCGATCGCACGGGCGCACTCGGCCGCCGTGGCCTGCGCGCTGTCCACGACCAGGTCGTACGCGACGCCGTCGTGCACCGCGTGCGCCTGCGCCGCGGCCATCCCGGTGACCCGGTCGCCGCGCGCCGCCTCCCGGGCGCTCGCGACGGCGGGGTCGCAGTGCACGCCGACCCACAGAACGTCGAGGCCGTCCAGCGCCGCCCGCCACCGCTGCTGGGAGGCCGCGCCGCCGAGGAACACCTCGTCGACGACGATCCTGGCCCCGGCCCGCGCCATCGCCGCGACCCCGGTCGTCCAGGCCGCGTCGAGCGCCGCGAACGCCGGTCCGACGCTCACCACACCGTCGGCGTCCTCGTCATCGAGACCGCCGATCCCCTCGCCGCCCTCGCGCAGCCGTGGTGGCAGCGCGGCGACCAGGGTGTCCGTGCCGAGGTGCAGCCAGGGCTCCGGCAGGAGGTCCTGCAGGTGGCGCGCGATGCTCGACTTGCCCGAGCTGGAGCCCCCGTTGAGGACGATGACGTTCACCGCGAACCCCGGTACGCCGCCGCGGCAGCGGCGAACGAGCCCGCCAGCTCCGGCGTCCCGGCCCAGTGCAGGTGCAGGTACGACGCGTGGACGTTGCCGCCCGCGAAGCCCTCGGTGCGGGGGCCGGTGGGCTGGCGCCAGCCCCAGGCGGGGTGTTCGCCCGCGCCCGGCTCGCAGACCGTCCGGTGGAACTCGTGCCCGCGCAGCCTGGTCCCGGCCGGGCCGAGCGGGGAGTCGTGCAGGGCGACGGCCTCCCGGTAGCCGAGCGTGAGCCGTTCGGTCATCCGGGCGGTGGCGTCGAGCACGCCGCACATCGGCTTTCCGTCCAGCTCCCGCCCCAGGTAGAGCAGTCCGGCGCACTCGGCCGCGATCGGCCCGCCGGAGGCGGCGAACTCCCTTATCGCCGCGCGCAGTCCGGCGTTCCCGCTCAACTCCCGTACGTACAGCTCGGGGAAGCCGCCGCCGATGACGAGCCCGGCCGTGCCCTCGGGCAGTCCCGAGGCGTGCAGCGGGTCGAACGGGACGACCTCCGCCCCGGCCGCGGCCAGGAGTTCGGCGTTCTCGGCGTACGAGAAGGAGAACGCGGCGCCGCCCGCCACGGCGATCCGGGGCCGGCCCGCGACCGGCGCGACCTCGGCCGCCGGGTCCCACGGTTCGGCGTCCAGGCCGGGTGCCGTGCGGGCCAACGCCAGGACGGCGTCCAGGTCGACCGAGGCGGCGACGAGCTCGCCCATGTCCGCGACGGCCTTCAGCGCCTCCGCCGACCGCTCCACGGCCGGGATCAGCCCGAGGTGGCGCGAGGGCGTCGCGACCGCCGTCGAGCGGCGCAGCGCGCCCAGGACGGGCACGCCGGAGCCCTCCTCCAGCGCCTCGCGCAGGAGCTGCTCGTGCCGGTCGGAGGCGACCCGGTTGAGGATCACCCCGGCGAGCCGCACCTCCGGGTCCCAGGAGGCGAAGCCGTGCACCAGCGCGGCCACCGACCGGGACTGCGAGCTGCCGTCCACCACGAGCACCACCGGCGCGCGCAGCAGCTTGCTCACGTGCGCCGTGGACGCCAGCTCCCCGCGCCCCGACGCCCCGTCGAACAGCCCCATGACGCCCTCGACGACGGCGACGTCCGCCCCGGCCGAGCCGTGCAGGAACAGCGGCGCGATCCGTTCCGGCCCGCACAGGAAGGCGTCCAGGTTGCGGCCCGGACGCCCGGCGGCCAGCGCGTGGTAGCCGGGGTCGATGTAGTCCGGGCCGACCTTGTGCGGGGACACCGCGAGCCCGCGCGCGGCGAGCGCGGCGATCAGGCCGGTGGCGACGGTGGTCTTGCCCGCGCCCGAGGAGGGCGCGGCGACGACGAGGCGCGGGATGCTCACGGTGTCACCACTCGATGCCGCGCTGGCCCTTGCGGCCGGCGTCCATGGGGTGCTTGACCTTGGTCATCTCGGTGACGAGGTCGGCGAAGCCGGTGAGCGCCTCGGGGGCGTACCGGCCGGTGATGACGACGTGCTGGCTGCCCGGGCGGTCCCCGAGCACGGACACGACCTCCTCCGGGTCGATCCAGCCCCAGTGCATCGGGTAGGTGAACTCGTCGAGCACGTAGAAGCGGTAGGTCTCGGCGGCGAGGTCGCGCTTGACCTGCTCCCAGCCCTCCTTGGCGGCGGCCTCGCTGTCCAGCTCCATCTCGCTGGAGCGCTGGATCCACGACCAGCCGGAGCCCATCTTGTGCCAGTCGACGGTGCCGCCCTCGCCGGAGGCGCCGAGGACGCGCAGCGCGTTCTCCTCGCCGACCTTCCACTTGGCGGACTTCACGAACTGGAACACCCCGACCGACCAGCCCTGGTTCCAGGCCCGCAGTGCCATGCCGAACGCGGCCGTGGACTTGCCCTTGCCGGGGCCGGTGTGGACGGCGGTGATCGGCTGCGTGCGGCGCTGGCGGGTCGTCAGGCCGTCGTCGGGAACGCTCTCGGGAACACCCTTGGGCATGGCTGCTCAGGCCGCCTTTCGTACGGTCGTGGGACGGTTCTCGCGACTTTCGCGGACGAGCGAGGCGACGCCCTCGGCGCGCAGCTCGTCCAGGGTGACGGCGGTGCCGCCGAGGTGCCCGGCCAGGGTCCTGGCGAGGCCGAGCCGGACCGGGCCGGACTCGCAGTCCAGGACCACGCTCGCGACGCCCTGCGCGGCGAACAGCCCGGCCGCGCGGCGGGACTGGGCGAGCGCGTCGCGCCCGCCGGTGGCCCGTCCGTCGGTGACGACGACGACCAGCGGACGGCGGGCCGGGTCGCGCAGCCGCTCGATCCGCAGCACCTCGTGGGCGCGCAGCAGGCCGGCGGCCAGCGGGGTCCGCCCGCCGGTGGGCAGCGACTCCAGCCGGGCCGCGCCGACCTCGACGGACGACGTGGGCGGGAGCGCCAGTTCGGCGCCCGCGCCGCGGAAGGTGATCATGCCGATCTTGTCGCGCCGCTGGTAGGCGTCCATCAGCAGCGACAGCACGGCGCCCTTGACGGCGGTCATCCGCTGCCGGGCCGCCATCGAGCCCGAGGCGTCGACGACGAACAGCACCAGGTTGGACTCGCGCCCCTTGCGCACCTGCTCGCGGAAGTCGTCCTTGCGCAGCACGAGCGCGGCGCCGGAGCGCCCGCGCGCCACCTGGTGCGGCGCGGCGGCCTGCAGGGTGGCGGTCAGGTGCAGCCGGCTGAGGGCGCCCTGGGGGCGCCGCGCGCGGACGGTGTACCCGCTGTCGGTCTCGGCGGGGGAGCGGCGGCCCTGCGCGCCGTGGCCGGTGCCGCGTACGGCGAACAGCCGGGTGCGGTACGGGTCGCCGGCCGCGACCGGCGCCGACTCCCGTGCGGGGGCGGGGTGCTGGGCCGGGACGGGCTGCTGCTGCTCGGCGAGGTCCGGGGCGTCCGAGGCGGCGGCTTCCGGCGCCTCCGGACCGCGCTCGGGCTCGGGCGCACCGCCGCCGTCCGGGCCGGGGCCGTCGTCGTCGTCCGGACCGGGGCCGTCGCCGTCGGGGCCGTCACCATCGCCGTCCGGCTCGGGCGACCCGCCTTCCGGGGAGCCCTCGGGCTCGGACTCGGGCTCCGGCTGCGCGTGCTCCTCCAGCGTCCGGTCCAGCAGCTCCTCGTCCAGCCCGGGCGCGTCGAACGGGTTGCGGCGGCGCCGGTGCGGCAGCGCCAGCTGGGCGGCCTTGCGGACGTCCTCCTCCAGCACCTCCGTCCGCCCGTCCCACGCGGCCAGCGCGACCGCCGTCCGCGCCATGACGATGTCGGCGCGCAGCCCGTCCACCTCGAACGCCGCGCACACGGCGGTGATCTGCCGCAGCGCCACGTCGGTGAGCTCGACCTTCGGCAGCAACTCCCGTGCGGCGGTGATCCGTTCGGCGAGCGCCCGCTCGTCGTCCGCGAACCGCGCCGCGAAGGCGGCCGGGTCCGCGTCGTAGGCGAGCCGCCGCCGCACGACCTCGGCGCGCTCGGCCGGGTCCCGCGTCGCGGCGATCTCCACGGTCAGGCCGAACCGGTCGAGGAGCTGCGGCCGCAGCTCGCCCTCCTCCGGGTTCATCGTGCCGACCAGCAGGAACCGGGCCGCGTGCCGCACCGAGACGCCCTCGCGCTCGACGTACGAGCGGCCCATCGCGGCGGCGTCCAGCAGCAGGTCGACGACGTGGTCCTGGAGCAGGTTCACCTCGTCGATGTAGAGCACCCCGCGGTGCGCCTTCGCGAGCAGTCCGGGCTCGTACGCCTTGACGCCCTCGGCGAGCGCCCGCTCCAGGTCGAGCGAGCCGACGATCCGGTCCTCGGCCACGCCGACCGGCAACTCGACCAGCTGGGAGGGGCGTTCGTGGCTCCCGGCGCAGGCGTGCGGCCCGTCCGGGCACTGCGGGTCCGGCGCGGCCGGGTCGCAGGCGAAGCGGCAGCCGTCGACGGCGGCGATGGACGGCAGCAGGCCGGCCAGCGCGCGGACCATCGTCGACTTGGCGGTGCCCTTCTCGCCGCGCACCAGCACGCCGCCCACGGCCGGGGAGACCGCGTTCAGCAGCAGTCCGAGCCGCAGGTCGGTCATCCCGACGACCGCGGTGAACGGGTAGCGGACGTCACTCATGCGTTGCCAGCCTCCTCAGGCGCCCCGGGCGCCAGGTTCGGCAGCGATCCGGCCGCCGGCACCCCGCCCTCGATCAGCTTCCACAGCGCGTCGGTGTCCGCGTGCTCCTCGATCAGGTCCCCCAGCCGGTCCAGCCGGGCCTCGCGCGCCTCGGCGAACGAGGTGTCCGGCGCCGGCACGAACGCGCGGCCCGCCAACCCGGCCACCTCGCGCAGGAATTCGCGGCGGAACCCGTCGTTCTCCAGCGCGCCGTGCCAGGTCGTGCCCCAGACGGAGCCCACCCGGCAGCCGTCCAGGAACGGCGTACCGCCTTCCACCGCCACCACCCCGTGGTGGATCTCGTAGCCCTCGACGCGCTGCCCGTACGCCTCGCCGACCGGCCGCGCGAGCACCTTCTCCACGCCGAACCGCACGTGCGTCGGCAGCAGGCCGAGCGCGTCGACGGCGCCGGCCTTCGACTCGACGTCGTCGACGATCGAGCCCGCCAGCATCTGGTAGCCGCCGCAGACCCCGAGGACCGGCAGGCCGGCCGCCGCCCGCGCCTTCAGCGCCGGCTCGAGGCCGCGCTCGCGCAGCCAGGCCAGGTCGGCCACGGTGGCCCGGGTGCCGGGCAGCACGACGAGGTCGGCGTCGGCGAGCTCCTCCGGCCTGGTCGCCCAGCGGACGAGCACGCCGGGCTCCTGCGCCAGCGCGTCCACGTCGGTGAAGTTCGACAGCCGGGGGAAGCGCACGACGGCCACCCGCAGCACGTCCGCCCCGAGCGGCCCGCGCCCGTCGACCCGGTCCACGACCGTCGACAGGTCCAGCGAGTCCTCGGCGTCCAGCCACAGCCCGGGCAGCATCGGCAGCGTGCCGAGCACCGGACGGCCGGTCAGGCCGTGCAGCATCTCCAGGCCGGGTGCCAGGAGCCGGGCGTCGCCGCGGAACTTGTTGACGAACCAGCCGGCCACGTGCCGCTGGTCCTCGGCGGACAGCAGCGCCAGCGTGCCGTACATCGCCGCGAACACGCCGCCGCGGTCGATGTCGCCGACCACCACGACGGGCAGCCCGGCGGCCGTCGCCAGGCCCATGTTGGCGATGTCCCGGTCCCGCAGGTTGATCTCGGCGGGCGAGCCCGCGCCCTCGCACACCACCACGTCGTAGCGGCGGCGCAGGTCCGCCAGGCACTCCAGGGCGCGCTCCAGCAGGACGGGCTTGCGCTCGCGGTAGTCCAGCGCGCCGACCTCGGCGACCGGCCTGCCGAGCAGCACCACCTGGCTGCGGCCGTCCGCGCCCGGCTTCAGCAGCACCGGGTTCATCGCCGCCTCCGGCTCCACCCGGGCGGCCTGCGCCTGCATCGCCTGGGCGCGGCCGATCTCGGCGCCGTCGGCTGTCACGAAGGAGTTCAGCGACATGTTCTGCGCCTTGAACGGCGCCACGGCGACGCCCTGGCGGGCCAGCCAGCGGCAGATGCCCGCCGTGACGACGCTCTTGCCCGCGTCCGAGGTCGTCCCCGCGACCAGCAGAGCGTTACTCATGCCCTTCCCCTCCTCAGCACCGATCGCAGCAGGACGTGCCCCGCGACCGTCGTACCCAGCGCCAGCGCGCCCACCCGCCGCGACAGCGCGCAGGCCCGCTCGATGTCGTCCACCGTCACCGGCCGCAACTCCGCGCCCAGCACCGGCCGGTGCTCCACGCGCTCGCCGTACCGCAGCGTGCCGCCCAGCCGCACGCCCACCGCGCCCGCGAACGCCGACTCGGCCTGCCCCGCGTTCGGGCTCGGGTGCGCCGAACCGTCCCGCCGCCACACCCGCCAGGCCGTCCGCGGCTGCGGCGCGGCGGCCACCGTCAGCAGCGCCGTCAGCCGGGCGCCCGGCCAGCCCGCCACGTCGTCCAGCCGGGCCGAGGCCCAGCCGAACCGGGCGTGGCGCGGCGAACGGTGGCCCACCATCGCGTCCAGCGTGTTGACGGCGCGGAAGGCCAGCAGCCCGGGCGTGCCGGCGAGGGCGCCCCAGGCCAGCGCGTTCACGACGGCGTCCGCGGTGTTCTCGGCCACCGACTCGACGACGGCGCGGGCGATCTGCTGCCCGTCCAGCGCGCTCGGGTCGCGTCCGCACAGGTGCGGCAGGCGCTCGCGGGCGGCCGGGAGGTCGCCCTCGGCCAGCGCGCGGCCGATCGTGCGCGCCTCCCGGGTCAGCGACGTGCCCCCGAGCACCGTCCAGGTCGCGGCGGCGGCCAGCGCGGCCCGGCCCAGCGGCCGGCGGCCCACCGTCCGGTCCAGCGCCACCGCGCCGGCCGCGACGGTGCTCACGCAGAGCGCCGTGTACGCGGCCCCGGCGGCCCGG
>NZ_JBFBDY010000145.1:0-14395 GCF_040683475.1 Kitasatospora sp. NPDC093558
GGCCCCGGACGGCACTGCGCCGTCCGGGGCCGCCGCCGTTCCGCGCTCGGCCGTTCCGGCCCGCCGCGCCGGGCGCGGTGTCTACACTCCGATGCCATGCTGCAAACTCCGCGCAGGGCACGTCAGGTGGCCACCCTCGGCATGGTGTTCGGCGCCGTGCTGCTGGCCGGGGCCGCCACCGGCGCCTGGGGAGACCCGAGCGAGGCGCCGCGCCGCCCGTCCGCGGACACCGCCAGGCCCGCGGCCGTCGTGCCCGGCGTGACCGCGGACCCGGCCGGCACCGCGCTGTCCGAGCAGCAGGCCGAGCACCTGCTCGGCGCCAGCGGCGACCGCTGGGGCGCGTACTACAGCGCCCAGGAGTACGCGGAGTTCAGCCAGGGCCTGGACGGCCGCTACCTCGGCGTGGGCCTGTCGGTCGGCCGCGGCGAGGACGGCGTCACCGAGGTGTCCCAGGTCGCACCGGGCGGTCCGGCCGCCGCGGCCGGGATCGCCCCCGGCGACCGGCTGCTGAGGATCGACGAGGACCAGGCCGACCGCCTGCCGGTCACCGAGGTCGTCGCCCGGCTGCGCGGCCAGGGCGGCGAGCGCAGGGCCGGCTCCGAGGTCACCCTCGCCGTCCGGCGCGGCGACGGCGAGGCGCGCGAACTGCGGCTGCGCCGGGCCCTCCTGGACAGCCAGCAGGTCACCGCGGAGCACCTGGACAAGGGCGTGCTGCGGATCGTCGTGCGGGCCTTCACCACCGGCGTGGCCGAGCAGGTGCGCGCCGCGCTGCGCGCCGCGCACACCGGCGTGGTGCTCGACCTGCGCGGCAACTCCGGCGGGCTGGTCGACGAGGCCGTCGCCACCGCCGGCGCCTTCCTGGACGGCGGCGCGGTCGGCTCGTACCAGGAGCGCGGCGACACCAGGGAGTTGACCGCCCCGGCCGGCGGCGACCAGCGCAGCCCGCTCGTGGTGCTGGTGGACGGCGGCACGATGAGCGCCGCCGAACTGCTCGCCGGCGCGCTCCAGGACCGCAGCCGGGCCGTCGTGGTGGGCGCGCGGACCTTCGGCAAGGGCACCGTCCAGCAGCCGAGCCGGCTCGCCGACGGCGCCGTGCTGGAGATGACCGTCGGCCGCTACTACACCCCGGCCGGCCGTTCCCTCGACGGCACCGGCCTCACCCCCGACGTCCCCGCGCCCGGCTCCGAGGACGCCGACGCCCTGGCCCTGCGCGTCCTCGCCGGGCTCGGCACCCGCGCCTAAAGGGGCTGCCCCGGCGGGCCCGAAGTGCGAGAATGACGGCGCTATGGCAAAGGAAACCGGACACAAGCTGATCGCGCAGAACAAGAAGGCGCGACACGAGTACTCGATCCTCGACACCTACGAGTGCGGCCTCGTGCTCACCGGGACCGAGGTGAAGTCGCTGCGCGAGGGGAGGGCCAACCTGGTCGACGGCTACGCGTACATCCAGAACCACGAGGCGTGGATCGACAACGTCTTCATCCCCGAGTACACCCAGGGGACGTGGACCAACCACGCCGCGCGGCGCAAGCGCAAGCTGCTGCTGCACAAGCTGGAGATCCGCAAGATCGAGACGAAGGTGCGCGACGCGGGCCATACGCTCATCCCGCTCTCGCTGTACTTCAAGGACGGCCGGGTGAAGCTCGAACTCGCGCTCGCGGTCGGCAAGAAGCTGTACGACAAGCGCCAGACGCTGCGCGAGAAGCAGGACACCCGCGAGACGGCACGCGCCGTGGCCGCGGCCCGACGGCGCCAGGGTTAATCCGCTGGACCCTCGCCCGTCGCCTCGCGTACTATGGCGCCAGCAACACGGACGGTCACCGTCCGAGCTGTTTCTCAACAAAACATGGGGATGATCGGTTTCGACAGGGGATGTTGAAACAGGGGAAGCGAGCCGAGGAACGCGGCAATGATCTCGTTAACCACGTGTCGCAAAAAAATAATCGCCAACTCTAAGCGCGATTCCCAGCAGTTCGCTCTCGCTGCCTAATAAGCACCGATAGCGCTTGGGTGTCAGACCGGGGAGTTCCCGACCCGGACCCTGGCATAATCTAGGGAACTCAACCGTCCGCCCGGGCTGCGGGGGTGGATGGGAAATCAAACAGCAGCTGGGCCTGTTGGCGGCTTGTCCGTGTGACCGCCAGGGCCGAGAAAAGCACAGCGGACTGCGCTCGGAGAAGCCCTGAATTAACTCCACTGGACCCGGGTTCGATTCCCGGCATCTCCACCACCCCATGTTCACAAGTGAAGGCCGTCCACCGCATTGCGGAGGGCGGCCTTCACGTTTCCGCCGACCGGGGCGTAGGATCATCCGTCCGCTCGTCTTCCGGAGCCGGATTCCGCCGCAACCACCGAGGCCATGCAGAGCAACACGGACACCACCCCCGCCACCGACCACGAGACCGTGCGCGAGCGCGAGATCGCCGGTGAGCAGCAGCACCTCGACACCGTCTACCACCGGCTGGAGGAGAAGCTCGCCGAGGCCGAGTACATCCTGGAGGACGCCGCCAAGCGGGTCCAGGTCGGCACGCCCGGCGCGCTCGCCGAGCGCGACGCCCAGGTCTACCGGGCCGGCGCGCACCTCCAGCGGCTCAACAACGAGTTCGAGGACTTCCTGTTCGGCCGGATCGACCTCCAGCGGGCCGACGCCCCGGAGGAGCACGGCATCCCCTCCAACACCCCGCTGGACCCGGCCGACCCGGCGGTGGCCGAGACCCTGCACATCGGCCGCCTCGGCGTGCTGGACGCCGAGTACGGCCCGCTGGTGATCGACTGGCGGGCGCCCGCCGCCGCGCCGTTCTACCGCGCCACCCCGGTCGAGCCGGGCCGGGTGATCCGCCGCCGGGTGATCCGCTCCAAGGGCCGCAAGGTGATCGGCGTCGAGGACGACCTGCTGCGCCCCGACCTCACCCCCACCCTGGGCGGCGAGGAGCTGGCGGTGGTCGGCGACGGCGCGCTGATGGCCTCGCTCGGCCGCGCCCGCAGCCACTCGATGCGCGACATCGTCTCCTCGATCCAGAAGGAGCAGGACGAGGTCATCCGCGCCGCCGCCGGCGGTGCCACGCTCGTCACCGGCGGCCCCGGCACCGGCAAGACCGCCGTCGCCCTGCACCGCGCCGCGTACCTGCTGTACCAGGACCGCCGCCGCTACGCCGGGGGCATCCTGGTCGTCTCGCCGACCCCGCTGCTGGTCTCCTACACCGAGGGCGTGCTGCCCTCCCTCGGCGAGGAGGGTCAGGTCGCCATCCGCGCGGTCGGCTCGCTGGTGGACGGCATCGAGGCGGGCACCTACGACACCCCCGAGGCCGCCCGGGTCAAGGGCTCGGGCCGCATGGTGCAGCTGCTGCGCCGGGCCGCCCGCGCGGCGCTGGAACTGGGCGCGCCGCAGGAGCTCAAGGTGGTCGCCCGCGGCGAGGTGCTGAAGCTCGACGCGGGCCGGCTGAAGGCCGTCCGCGGCAACGTGGTGGGCTCGGGCGGCACGCCCCTGAACCTGCTGCGCCCGCGCGCCCGCCGGCTGCTGCTGGACGCGCTGTGGCAGGAGGCCACCCGGCACCTGCCGAAGCCCACCGACCACTACGCCCGCGAGCAGCGCCAGGAGGAGAAGGAGTCCTTCGACGAGTACGTCTCGGACGAGGCGCCGTTCCTGGACTTCCTGGACGCCTGGTGGCCGGCGCTGTCCCCGCGCAAGGTGCTCGGCACGCTCAAGCACGCGCGCCACACCAACCGGATCGCCCGCCGCGCCGTCACCCCGGACGAGGCGAGGCTGCTGGCCGCGTCCTGGCGCCACCTGTCGGCGGCCGGCGAGGGCGCACTGTCGGCGCACGACGTCGCGCTGCTGGACGAGCTCCAGGTGCTGCTCGGCGAGCCGGCCCGGCCGAAGGTGCGCGAGGTGGACGCGGTGGACCTGCTGTCCGGCCTGGAGGAGGTCACCACCTTCGCCGACCGCAGCAGCCGCCAGCGCGACCGCCAGCCGGTGGAGCGCAAGGAGTACGCGCACGTGATCGTGGACGAGGCGCAGGACCTCACCCCGATGCAGTGGCGGATGATCGGGCGCCGGGCCCGGATGGCGACCTGGACGATCGTCGGGGACCCGGCCCAGTCCTCCTGGCCGTTCCCGCAGGAGGCGCAGGCCGCGCTGGACGAGGTGCTGTCCGGCAAGCAGCGCCGCCGGTTCACGCTGACCGTCAACTACCGCAACCCGGCCGAGATCGCCGAGGTGGCGGCCAAGGTGCTGGCGCTCGCCGCGCCGGGTACGCCGTCGCCGAGCGCGGTGCGCCACGTCGGGGTGGAGCCGCGCTTCGCGGCCGTCACCGACCCGGCGCCGGCGGCCTTCGGGGCGGCGGCCAGGGCGGAGCTGGAGCGCCTGCTGTCCGAGGTGGACGGCACCGTCGCGATCGTGGTGCCGATGGACCGCCGGGCCGAGGCGGCCGGCTGGGCCGAGGGCCTGGGCGAGCGCGTCGTGCCGCTGGGCAGCCTGGAGGCCAAGGGCCTGGAGTACGACGCGACCGTGGTGGCCGACCCGACCGGCATCGCCGGCGAGTCGGAGGCGGGCCTGCGGGTGCTCTACGTGGCGCTCACCCGCGCGACCCAGCGGCTGACCGTGCTGTCCGGCCCGGACGACCTGCCGGACTCGGCCGGCGTGCCCGCGCTGCTGCACGGCTGACGCGCGGCTGACGGCGGGTCCGCCGGGCACGAAGAAGGCCCCTCACCGGATGGTGAGGGGCCTTCAGACGTTGACGACACCGACCCGCCATGCTCGCCTCGCGGCAAGTGGTCCCTCTGAGGGACGAAGGTTGGGCCCGGGGGCTTGGATCGAGCCGGTGTCCCGTCCAATGTAACGCATCGGCCCGGAGAGGCAAGAAGTTGCGGGCCCGTTGTCGGCCGCCGGGCGGCCTCTTGTGGGTTCCGCACACTCAATGAACGTTATTTCTGGCTACGCCCTGGTAGGTGCGACGATCGAGGTCTAGCATGCGCAGGTGATGCCTTCAACAAAATGTTGAACCTGCCGATGGACGGAAGAAGGAAGCGTCGATGGCGACGGTGCCAAGTGTCTCCAACTCGATCACGGTGCGGCTCGAGGTCCCGGCCCGGGGCAACGCGGTCAGCGCGATCACCACGGCGGTCGAGTCCTCCGGCGGATCGGTCACCGGCCTCGACGTCACCGCCTCCGGCCTGGAGGCGCTGCGCATCGACGTGACCGTCGCCGCGTCCTCGGTGGCGCACGGCGAGGAGATCGTCGAGAAGCTGCGGGCGATCGACGGCGTGTCGATCGGCAAGGTCTCGGACCGGACCTTCCTGATGCACCTCGGCGGCAAGATCGAGATGTCGTCCAAGCTGCCGATCCGCAACCGTGACGACCTCTCCATGATCTACACCCCGGGCGTCGCCCGCGTGTGCATGGCGATCGCCGAGAACCCCGAGGACGCCCGCCGCCTCACCATCAAGCGCAACAGCGTCGCCGTCGTCACCGACGGCTCCGCGGTGCTCGGCCTCGGGAACATCGGCCCGGCGGCCGCGCTGCCGGTCATGGAGGGCAAGGCGGCCCTGTTCAAGCGCTTCGCCGGCATCGACGCCTGGCCGATCTGCCTGGACACCCAGGACACCGACGAGATCGTGGCCATCGTCAAGGCGATCGCCCCCGGCTTCGCGGGCATCAACCTGGAGGACATCTCCGCGCCGCGCTGCTTCGAGATCGAGGCCCGGCTGCGCGAGGCCCTGGACATCCCGGTCTTCCACGACGACCAGCACGGCACCGCGATCGTGGTGCTCGCCGCCCTCACCAACGCGCTGAAGGTGGTCGGCAAGGACATCGCCGACATCCGCGTGGTGATGTCCGGCGCCGGCGCCGCCGGCACCGCGATCCTCAAGCTGCTGCTGGCCGCCGGCGTCGAGCACGCCACCGTCGCGGACGTGCGCGGCGTGGTCCACCAGGGCCGCGAGGACCTCAACGACAGCCTGCGCTGGATCGCCGAGCACACCAACCGCTCGGGCCGCACCGGCAGCCTCAAGGAGGCCGTGGCGGGCGCCGACGTCTTCATCGGCGTCTCGGCCCCGAACGTCCTGGACGGCGACGACCTGGCCACCATGGCCGAGGACTCGATCGTCTTCGCGCTGGCCAACCCGGACCCGGAGGTCGACCCGGCGATCGCCCGTCAGACCGCCGCCGTGGTGGCCACCGGCCGCAGCGACTTCCCGAACCAGATCAACAACGTGCTGGTCTTCCCGGGCGTCTTCCGCGGCCTGCTGGACGCCCAGAGCCGCACCGTGAACACCGAGATGATGATCGCCGCCGCCCGGGCGCTGGCCACCACCGTCGCCGACGACGAGCTGAACGCCAACTACATCATCCCGAGCGTCTTCCACAAGGACGTCGCCAAGACGGTGGCCTCCGCGGTGCGCGAGGCGGCCCTGGCGGGGGCTCAGGGCGAGCTCGCCCCGGCCCGTCCGACCCCGGGCATCGTCGGCACGCTCGACACGGCTTCCTTCCCCACCGTCAAGCTCTGACGGGGGAGCCCGCGGCGGTGCCGCGGATCGGTCAAATGACCGAATAGCGCCCGTACCCGCCCAAGCCCGCCCCGAACCCTTGCGACACAAGGGCGAGGGGCGTGTTTGGGCTTGTCAGTCCTAGGGCGTACGGTAGCCCTGCACGGGGCAGGCGTGTCCGACAAGTACGGAACGTCCCCCTGGTCTTCCGGCGTGTCGTCCCGACCGCCGCCCGCTCCCGGTCCGCCGGAGCCGACGGAGCGTCACACCTCCGACGGGCGGGCGACGTTCGAGTGGCTCGGCCGGGGCCCGATTGGCTTTCTCGGGGCCGGTCGGGGCAGGATTCGTATCCAGGCAGGCGGGCGGGCCTTCGAAGGCTCCGGCGCGCGGCATCGGGTACGGACCCGGCCTGCGACCACGCATTGCCTGCATGAGCACAGTGTGCGGACCTGCGGCCCATCCGGGTGCCCCCCGGTGGGAGCACCGATGGGCCCCCGCACACCGCAAGCGAACAGACCACAGGAGTACACATGAACCGCAGTGAGCTGGTGGCCGCGCTGTCCGAGCGCGCCGAGGTGACCCGCAAGGACGCCGACGCCGTTCTGGCCGCCTTCGCCGAGATCGTCGGCGAGGTCGTCGCCAAGGGCGACGAGAAGGTCACCATCCCCGGTTTCCTGACCTTCGAGCGCACCCACCGCGCTGCCCGCACCGCCCGCAACCCGCAGACCGGTGAGCCGATCCAGATCGCGGCCGGCTACAGCGCCAAGGTGAGCGCGGGCTCCAAGCTCAAGGAAGCCGCCAAGGGCGCCTGAGCCACCCCTTGAACGCCCGAGAGGCCGGGCTCCCCGCGGGGAGCCCGGCCTCTCGCCGTTTGCCGGAGCGGGTCGCTCAGGCGTCGACCAGCTGCTCGCTGGGCAGCTCGACGTGGGCGCCGAGGTCGCGCAGCTTCTCCATGAAGTTCTCGTAGCCGCGGTTGATCAGGTCGATGCCGTGGACGGTCGAGGTGCCCTCGGCCGCGAGCGCCGCGATCAGGTACGAGAAGCCGCCGCGCAGGTCCGGGATGACCAGCTCGGCGCCCATCAGCTTGGACGGGCCGGAGACGACCGCGGAGTGCAGGAAGTTGCGGGCGCCGAAGCGGCACGGGGTGGCGCCGAGGCACTCGCGGTAGAGCTGGATGTGGGCGCCCATCTGGTTGAGCGCGCCGGTGAAGCCGAGGCGCGACTCGTACACCGTCTCGTGGACGATGGACAGGCCGGTGGCCTGGGTCAGCGCGACCACCAGCGGCTGCTGCCAGTCGGTCTGGAAGCCCGGGTGCACGTCGGTCTCCAGGGCGATCGCCTTGAGCTCGCCGCCCGGGTGCCAGAAGCGGATGCCCTCGTCGTCCACCTCGAAGGCGCCGCCGACCTTCCGGAAGGTGTTGAGGAAGGTCATCATCTCCAGCTGGCGGGCGCCGCGGACGTAGATGTCGCCCTTGGTGGCGAGCGCCGCGCAGGCCCAGGAGGCGGCCTCCAGACGGTCCGGCAGGGCGCGGTGGGTGTAGCCGCCCAGCTCGTCCACACCGGTGATCAGGATGGTGCGGTCGGTGCCCAGGGTGATGATCGCGCCCATCTTCTGCAGGACGCAGATCAGGTCGACGATCTCCGGCTCGATGGCCGCGTTGCGCAGCTCGGTGACGCCCTCGGCGAGGACGGCGGTGAGCAGGACCTGCTCGGTCGCGCCGACCGACGGGTAGGGCAGCTCGATCTTGGTGCCGCGCAGCCGCTGCGGGGCGACCAGGTAGGTGCCCTGCGGGTGCTTCTCGATGCTGGCGCCGAACTGGCGCAGCACCTCGAAGTGGAAGTCGACCGGGCGGCCGCCGATGTCGCAGCCGCCGAGGCCGGGGATGAAGGCGTGGCCGAGGCGGTGCAGCAGCGGGCCGCAGAACAGGATCGGGATCCGCGAGGAGCCGGCGTGCGCGTCGATGTCGGCGACGTTCGCGCTCTCGACGTGCGACGGGTCGAGGATCAGCTCGCCGTCCTCGTCGCCGGTGCGCACGGTCACGCCGTGCAGCTGCAGCAGGCCGCGGACCACCTTGACGTCGCGGATGTCCGGGACGTTGCGCAGTCTGCTGGGGCCCTGGCCGAGGAGGGCGGCGACCATGGCCTTGGGGACCAGGTTCTTCGCACCGCGGACGCGGATCTCGCCTTCGAGCGGGTTTCCGCCGTGGACCAGCAGGACGTCGTCGGTCATCGTTCTCGCAATCCGGGGTGCCAGAGGAAAAAGGGATGGGCTCCTGCGAGCCGGTGGTGGACCGGTCAGACGGGCGCGTTCGGGCCCCCGGCGAAACCGAGTCGGCACCGTGTAAGGGCGTCCACCATCCGTAGATGGTAGTAGGCGTCCGGTTGGTTCCCTTGCGCCTCTCCCGTGATGGTGCTCTCTCCCGGGGTTCGAGCGCCCGCCGATACGCCCGTACGGGTGTTCGTCCGGCGTGGCGAGGTTTCGTGTGTTGCGGTGTCCGCGCCCGCCCGTTCTGCGGGATCATGTGTGGCATGACGGCGGCCCATTCGCACGGAGGCCGGTCCCACACCGGCCGTCTGCTCGTCGCGACGCCCGTGCTCACCGATCCGAACTTCGCCCGGGCGGTGGTGCTCCTCCTCGACCACGACGACGAGGGGGCGCTCGGCGTCGTGCTCAACCGGCCGACGCCCGTCGAGGTGGGCAGCGTGCTGGACGGCTGGGGGCGGCTGGTCGGGCAGCCGGCCGTGGTCTTCCAGGGCGGGCCGGTGGCGCTGGACTCGGCGCTCGGGCTGGCGGTCGCGCCGGGGGAGCCCGGCACCGGCGAGCCGCTCGGCTGGCGGCGGGTGCACGGCGCGATCGGGCTGGTGGACCTGGAGGCGCCGCCCGAGGTGCTGGCCGGCGAGCTGGGCGCGCTGCGGATCTTCGCCGGGTACGCGGGCTGGTCGCCCGGGCAGCTGGAGGCGGAGATCGAGAGCGGCGCCTGGTACCTGGTGGACTGCGAGCCGGGGGACATCTCCAGTCCCGAGCCGGAGCGGCTGTGGCGCTCGGTGCTGCGCCGCCAGCGCGGCCCGCTGGCACTGCTGGCGACCTACCCGGACGACCCGACGCTGAACTGACGAAGGGGGCCGCCGGTGCGACACTGGCCCGGTTTCCCGGGGCGCCCATAGACTTGGCACCCATGAGCACTCTTGAGCCCGAGCGCGGCCTCGGCACCGGCACCCTGGTCGAGCCCGTCCCGCAGGTGTCCCACGGGGACGGCGACCACGAGCGCTTCGCGCACTACGTCCAGAAGGACAAGATCATGGAGAGCGCGCTCTCCGGATCCCCCGTGGTGGCGCTCTGCGGCAAGGTGTGGGTGCCCGGGCGCGACCCGAAGAAGTACCCGGTCTGCCCGATGTGCAAGGAGATCTACGACGGCATCGGCAAGCCGCAGGGCGGGGACGACGACAAGTAGGCCCGCGCGGGCGCTGCACCACGCCGTTTTGCATGGTGCGGCGTTTCCGCAGTGGTCTATGCCAATCGTTCCGGGCGCGGGCAGGATGTCGCAATGGACCTCATTCCCGCACCCTCGAGTGCCGTCCGCCGCCCGGGCGAGGACTTCCCCCTCGACGACGCCACGACGCTGACCGCCCCGCCCGCGCTGGCCGACGCCGCGCGCTGGCTGCGCTCGGCGCTGTCCGCCGCCACCGGGCTGCCGTTCGACCCGGGCGCTCCCGGGGCGGGCGTCGAACTGGTCCACGACGCGGCGCTGGCCGCCGAGGCGTACCGGATCGCGGTCCGCCCGGGCCACGCGGTGATCACCGCGGGCGGCCCGGCGGGCGCGCTGTGGGGCGCGCAGACGCTGCGCCGGCTGCTCGGCCCGGACGCCTTCCGCCGTTCCCCGCTGCGCCGCACCGGCTGGGTGCTGCCCGGCGCGGACATCGCGGACGCGCCGCGGTTCGGCTGGCGTGGCGCGCTGCTCGACGTCGCCCGGCACTTCCTGCCCAAGGCCGATGTGCTGCGCTTCGTCGACCTGCTGGCCGTCCACAAGCTCAACGTCCTGCACCTGCACCTGACCGACGACCAGGGCTGGCGGGTGGAGATCAAGCGGTACCCGGAGCTGACGGCGCGCGGGGCGTGGCGGGAGCGCTCGATGGTCGGCTACCGCAGCGCCGGGCGCCGCGACGACCGTCCGCACGGCGGCTTCTACACCCAGGACGACCTGCGTGAGATCGTCGCGTACGCGGCCGGGCGCGGGGTCACCGTCGTGCCGGAGATCGACCTGCCCGGCCACACCCAGGCCGCCGTGGCCGCCTATCCGGAGCTCGGCAACACCGACGTCGTGGACACCGCCGCGCTCGGCGTGTGGACGGACTGGGGCGTGAGCCACAACGTCCTGAACGCCTCCGAGGCGACGCTGCGCTTCTTCGAGGGCGTGCTGGAGGAGGTCCTGGAGCTCTTCCCGTCGGAGTTCGTCCACCTCGGCGGCGACGAGTGCCCCAAGGAGCAGTGGAAGGACAGCGCCGCCGCCCAGGCGCGCATCCGCGAGCTCGGCCTCGGCAACGAGGACGAGCTGCAGAGCTGGATCATCCGGCACTTCGACCGCTGGCTGGCCGAGCGCGGACGGCGGCTGATCGGCTGGGACGAGATCCTGGAGGGCGGCCTCGCACCGGGCGCCGCCGTCTCCTCGTGGCGCGGCTTCGGCGGCGGGATCGCGGCCGCGCGGGCCGGGCACGACGTGGTGATGTGCCCCGAGCAGCACGTCTACCTCGACCACCGGCAGGCGGACGGCCCGGACGAGCCGGTCCCGGTCGGGTTCGTCCGCACGCTGGAGGACGTGTACCGCTTCGAGCCGGTGCCCAAGGAACTGGACGAGGCCGCCGCCCGGCGCGTGATCGGCACCCAGGCGAACCTGTGGAGCGAGTTCACCGACACCGCCAGGGACGTCGACTACCGGGCCTTCCCGCGGCTCGCCGCCTTCGCCGAGGTGGCCTGGTCCGACCTGCCCGCCGAGCCGGCCGAGCGCGACTACCCGGCCTTCGCCCGCAGGCTGGAGTCGCACCTCGAAGTCCTGGACGCGCTCGGCGTCGAGTACCGCCCGGCCGGCGGCCCGCACCCGTGGCAGCGCCGGCCCGGGGTGGCCGGCCGTCCGATCGACGGTCCGCCGCCCGTCCGGTGAGCGTTCGCGCCGGGCGCGCGGGACCACCCGGCACACCGGGAGCACCGGGAACTTCCGGACGGCCGTCCGACGTCAAGAACAGATGAACATCTGCCCCGGTCCGACCCGGGCCGGGGCAGATACCGCCCGGTATCCGTCCCAAACGGGCAGTCCCGTTCACCGGTCCCGAAATGATCATCGAGCATTGTGTGCCAGAGTTGCCCAACCCGGCCCGATCGCCCGTACCCTACGGGCCAGGCCGGGCAGCCGACGCGGACACCACGGCCGAAGGCCCGCGGGCGGCAGGCGATCGATGAGCAAGTGGAGCACGGTGGGACCCAGGTGAACCGGACGATCATGCTGCCGGCCTCGCTCGACGAGGCCGTCGACGCGCTGGCCGCCGCCCCGGCCGCGGTACCCGTGGCCGGCGCCACCGACCTGATGGAGGCCGTCAACGCCGGCCGGCTGCGCCCCGCCGCCCTCGTCGGCCTCGGCCGGATCACCGAACTGCGCGGCTGGCGCTACGAGGACGGCGGCACCGCCGTCCTCGGCGCAGGGCTCACCCACGCCCGGATGGACCGCCCCGACTTCGCCGCGCTGATCCCCGCCCTCGCCGACGCCGCCCGCACCGCGGGACCCCCGCAGGTCCGCAACGTCGGCACCCTCGGCGGCAACATCGTCACCGCCGCCCCGGCCGGCGACACCCTCCCGGTGCTCACCGCCCTGGAGGCCACCGCCACACTCGCCCGGGCCGGCGGCAGCCGCGAGGTGCCGGTCAGTCACCTCCTCACCGGCCTCGACCCGGTGCGCCCCGGCGAACTGCTCACCTGGGTGCGCGTCCCGCTGCTGCACGCGCCCCAGGTCTTCCTCAAGGCGACCGGCCGCAGCGGCCCGGCCCGCGCCACCGCCTCCGTCGCCCTCGTCCTCGACCCCGCCCGGCGGTCCGTGCGCTGCGCCGTCGGCGCCGTCGCGCCGGTGCCGCTGCGGCCGCTGGAGGCCGAGGCCTGGGTGGCCGGCTGCATCGACTGGGACGGCAGCCGGGAGATCGACCCCGCCGCGACCGCCGCCTTCGGCGAGTACGTCGCCGCCGCGTGCGTCCCCGACGGCTACGGCGCGGAGGGCGCCTGGGAGGCCGTGACCGAGGGGCCGAGCGCGGCCGCCGTCCGGCTGCGGCGTACCGTGTCGGTGCTGGCCCGCCGGGCACTGGGAAGGGCGCTGAAGTGACCACAGAACCCATCGACACCCTCGACGCCGACCCGCTCGGCTTCTCCCCGCAGGTCAGCCGTGAGCTGCGGCCCTGCGCGTCCTACACCCTGCGGGTCAACGGTTTCGAACGGCCCGTCACCGACGCCTGGATCGGCGAGAGCCTGCTCTACGTGCTGCGCGAGCGGCTCGGCCTGGCGGGCGCCAAGGACGGCTGCGAGCAGGGCGAGTGCGGCGCCTGCTCGGTGCAGGTGGACGGCCAGCTGGTGGCCGGCTGCCTGGTGCCCGCCGCGCTGGCCGCGGACAGCGACATCAACACCGTCGAGGGCCTGTCGGCCAAGGGCGGCGCGAGCGACGTCCAGCAGGCGCTCGCCGAGTCCGGCGCGGTCCAGTGCGGCTACTGCGCGCCCGGCATGGCGATGGCCGTGCACGACCTGCTCCAGCGCAACCACCGGCCCACCGAGGTCGAGGCCCGCCAGGCGCTGTGCGGCAACCTCTGCCGCTGCACCGGCTACCGCGGGGTCCTCGCCGCCGTCCAGAGCGTCGCCGACGCGCGCGCCCTGGAGGCCGAGGAGGCGGAGGAGGCCGCCCTCGCCGAGGAGGCCGCCGCCGCTGCCGCACCCGTTGCCGACGGGGCCGCCGGGCAGCCGGCCCAGCCGGCGGCCGAGGCGCCCGCGCAGGAACCCGCCCCCGAACCGCCCGTCTACACCGACGCCGACGCCTGGATCGAGCACGTCCCGCAGCCGCCCGCCGACGAGCCGGCCGCCGCCGTCCCCGGCCAGGGCCTGCCGTACGGCGCCGACGGCCAGGGCGGCTACGACACCGGGGTGTACGACACCGGCGTGTACGACACCGCGGGCGGCCCCGCCCCGGCGGCCGACGACCACGTCTACTACCAGCCGCAGGGCTACCCCGAGCAGTCGGCGTACCAGGCCACCCCCGCGCACGGCACCTACCTGCCCGGCACCGGCTACCCCGAGGGCTACCCCCAGCAGTCCGGCTACGACGGCGGCTACGACGCCCCCGTCTACGAGCCCACCCCCGCCCACGGCACCCCGGTGCCGGGCCCCGCCTTCGACGGCACGCCCGCGCACGGCACGCCGTACGTCCCCGCGCCCCCGCACGGCACCCCGGTCGAGGGCGGCGCCCCGGCCGGCGTCCCGTACGGCGCCACCCCCGCCCACGGAATCCGGCTCCCCGAGGACGACCACGCATCATGACGTCGCCTACCGACATCGGCGCAGCACTCCAGCAGGACGGCGACGGCCCCGGCGCGCCGGTGCCGTTCGGGCTCGGCAGCTCGCCGCTGCGCAGCGACGCCCTGCCCAAGGCGCTCGGCATCTACCCGTACGCCGCCGACCTGTGGGCCGAGGGGCTGCTGTGGGGCGCGGTGCTGCGCTCGCCGCACCCGCACGCCCGGATCAAGGGCATCGACACCTCGGCCGCGCTCGCCCTGCCCGGCGTGCACGCCGTCGTCACCGCCGCCGACCTGCCGCCCGGCCCGGACGGCCTGCCCGACGGCGCCCCGGCCGGGCCGAGCGTCGCCGACCGGCCGGAGCTGGCCTCCGGCGTGGT
>NZ_JBFBDY010000146.1:0-14292 GCF_040683475.1 Kitasatospora sp. NPDC093558
GCCCCGGACCCACGGCGAGGGTCCGGGGCTGCGGCGTTTCGGGGGCTGCGCGTTTCCGGGGAGCGTGGGGACGACAAACAGGTAACAGATAACAGATGACAACTTTCGTCATCTGTTATCTGTTACCTGTTTGTCGTTCGGGGACCTGCCGGCGTCAGGCCGTGCGCCCCAGCGTCGCCAGGTAGGCGCGCCAGCCGCCGTGGTGGGTGATCTCGCGGTGGACGCCGCGCTCCAGCTCCCCGCGGGCGAGCAGCATCGACAGGCACGCGGAGCCGTCGTCGAGCTTGATCACGCCCAGTTCCAGCTCGCGCGGCTCGCCGGGCAGGATGACGTCGCGCAGCCGCTCCAGGCTGATGTCGTACAGCTCGCCGTCGATCGCGCTGTCCACGTCCGGGTCCGCCAGCAGCCCCGGGCAGACGTCCGTCCCGCCACTGTGGTCGATGGAGAAGAAGCGGTAGCCGGGGGCGGTCCGGGCCGGGCCGACCAGCGCGTCGGCGACCTTGGCGTGGAACGGTCCGCCGACCATCGCCTGGCCGTTGAAGAAGATGCGTGCCATGGGTGAGCTCCTCACGAGAACAAAGGCAGTGACGCGTCGAAAAAAGGCCGTTCCGCACGGCGACGAGAGGACAGGTGGATTCGTCGCCGTACGGAACGGAGTAGTGGTCCGCCGGGATGCGCCACCGCGGCAGACGAGCGGCGGTGGCGCCGGCGGATAGGTTGAGGTCAGTCCAGCAGGGGAAGCGCGGGGAGGGTCAGGAAGTCCGCGAACTCCTCGGCCAGGGCGACCTGTTCGAAGAGCTTGGCGGCCTCGCGCCAGCGTCCGCCGGCGTAGCCGGCCTCGCCCAGTTCGGCGCGGAGCTCGGCCAGCTCCGTGGCGACCAGCCCGCGCACCAGCTCGGCGGTGGCCTTCTCGCCGGTGTCGGAGAGCACGACGCCGTTGTGGATCCACTGCCAGATCTGCGAGCGGGAGATCTCGGCGGTGGCCGCGTCCTCCATCATGTTGAAGATGCCGACGGCACCGAGGCCGCGCAGCCACGCCTCGATGTAGCGGACACCGACCTGGACGGCGTTGTGCAGCCCCGCGTGGGTGCAGGTGCCGCCGGCGCCCGCGATGTCGAGCAGCTGGGCGGCGGTGACCGGCTCGGAGGGCCCGGGGTTGTCCTTCTGGTTGGGCCGCTCGCCGAGCACGGCGTCGAAGCAGGCGCGGGCGACCGGGACGAGGTCCGGGTGGGCGACCCAGGAGCCGTCGAAGCCGTTGCCGGCCTCGCGGTCCTTGTCGGCCCTGACCTTCTCCAGGGCGGCCGCGTTGACCTCGGGGTCCTTGCGGCTGGGGATGAACGCGGCCATGCCGCCGATCGCGTGGGCGCCGCGCTTGTGGCAGGTCTGCACGAGCAGGCGGGTGTAGGCCGCCATGAACGGCGAGGCCATGGTGACGCTGTTGCGGTCCGGCAGGATGTAGTGCTCGCCGGCGTCGCGGAAGTTCTTGACGATGGAGAACAGGTAGTCCCAGCGCCCGGCGTTGAGGCCCGCGGCGTGCTCGCGCAGCTCGTAGAGGATCTCGTCCATCTCGAACGCGGCGGTGATCGTCTCGATCAGGACGGTGGCGCGGACGGTGCCGTGCGGGAGGCCGAGCTGGGCCTGGGCGTGCGTGAACACGTCGTTCCAGAGCCGGGCTTCGAGGTGGCTCTCGGTCTTCGGGAGGTAGAAGTACGGGCCCGAGTTGGGGTCCTCCGCGCCCTTGGCGAGCAGCCGGGCGGCGTTGTGGAAGAAGTAGAGGCCGAAGTCGAAGAACGCGCCGGCCACCGGGACGCCGTCGACGAGCAGGTGGTTCTCGTCGAGGTGCCAGCCGCGCGGGCGGACCACGACGGTGGCGAGTTCGGCGGCGGGCTTGAGCGTGTAGGCCTTGCCCGCGTCGCTGGTGAAGTCGATCCGGCCCTCGTAGGCGTCGATCAGGTTGATCTGGCCGCTGACTACGTTCTCCCAGGTCGGGGAGGTGGCGTCCTCGAAGTCGGCGAGCCAGATCCGCGCGCCCGAGTTGAGGGCGTTGATGACCATCTTCCGGTCGGTGGGGCCGGTGATCTCGACGCGGCGGTCCTGCAGGGCGCGCGGCGCCTCGGCGACCTTCCAGTCGCCGGCCCGGACGGCGGCGGTCTCCGGGAGGAAGTCGAGCGTGCCCGCCTGGGCGATCTCGGCGCGCCGGGCCCTGCGTCGGGCGAGGAGTTCCTGCCGTCGGCCCTCGAACGCGCGGTGGAGGCCGACGACGAAGGCGACCGCCTCCGGAGTGAGCACCTCCTCCGCCCGGTGGACGCGCGGACCGGCGACAGTGACGACCGGAGCGGCGGGGGAGACGCCGGGTCCCTGATCTGTGGCCATGAGCAGGACACTCCTAAGACGGTTGAGCCTGGCGAAGGGAGCTCCGGTGGGAGCCTCCTTGGGGAACTTCCTTGATCCGAACCCACCTGTCGGCGGGTTCGATTCTGTAAGGTGGAGACTAGTTTCCGCGATACAGAATTTCAACGGTTTGTTGATGTGATCGCCGGGACTCTACTCCTCCCCGACAGCGAAGGGAACGCCGGTGGTTGCGACCCCCGACACAGCATCGACGACGGGTGCCGACCGCGCGAGCGGCGGCGTGCAGTCCGTCGAACGCGCCTTCCAGCTCCTGGAGGCGCTGGCCGACTCCGGCGGCGTGGCCACGCTCAGCGAGCTCTCCACCACCTCCGGCCTGCCGATGCCGACCATCCACCGCCTGGTACGTACCCTCGTGCAGCAGGGTTACGTCCGCCAGGACACCGCCCGCCGCTACACCCTCGGCCCCCGGCTGATCCGGCTCGGCGAGACGGCCGGCCGGCTGCTCGGCAGCTGGGCCCGCCCGTACCTCGCCGAACTGATGGAGGCCACCGGCGAGACCGCGAACCTGGCGGTCCTGGAGGGCGGCGAGGTCGTCTACGTCGGGCAGGTGCAGTCGCGCCGCTCGATGCGGATGTTCACCGAGGTCGGACGGCGGGTGCAGCCGCACTGCACCGGCGTCGGCAAGGCGCTGCTCGCCCAGCTGCCCGAGGAGGAGGCGCGCGCCATACTCGGCCCCAACGTGCTCCCCGCGCACACCGAGTACACCGTCACCGACCCGCAGGAACTGATGCGCCAGCTCGCCGAGGCGCGCGAGCGCGGGTACGTCGTCGACGACCAGGAGCAGGAGATCGGGGTGCGCTGCATCGCGCTCGCCGTCCCGGGCGCGCCGACGCCGACCGCGCTGTCGGTCTCCGGCCCGGAGGCCCGCATCCGGGCGCTGGAGCAGCAGGACGGCGCGGCGTCGCTCGTGTCGGTGATGCACAAGATCGCGGCCCGGCTGGGGCAGGTCCTCGCGCCCTGACGGACGGTCGGTCGACGCGTCGGGCGCGGGAAGTCGGACCGGTCGACTTCCCGTGCGCGTGTTCCTCCGTTCGAGCGGACGGAGGGCGGGTTGCGCCGAGCGCCGCCCGCCCCTCGGCCACCCTGGTGCGGACGCGGCCCGCGACGGCGCGGGCGGCCCGCTGCGAGGGAACGGTGAACGGCGATGGAGCGCAGGCCCAGGCGAGCACGCGGCAGGGCGGGGAACGGGACGTGGCCGGCGGTGGCCGTGGCGGCGGGCTGCGTGGTCGCGACGCTGACGGCCGACCCGTCCTGGGCCGTCCAGCGCCCCGACCCCCGGCCGGCCGCGCAACCGGCGCAGCTGAGCGCGCCCGCCCGGCCGTCCAACTCCGACCTGGAGGTCGTACGACTCGACCCTGACCCCGCGCCGCCCGGCGGCACCACCACGGTGCACGCCTTCGTCGCGAACCTCGGCCCGGAGACCACGGCCTCGCCGTTCACCATCACCGTCGTGCTGCCGAAGGGCGTGACGGCACAGGGCCCCTTCTTCCCCACGGACTGTGCGGACCTGGGCGACGGCCACGTGGTGCGCTGCACGTTCGGGCCCGGTCTGAAGGAGGGGCGCAGCGCGACCGCGCTCGTCCCGGTGCTCCTGTCCCCCGACCTGCAGCTGGGCACGCTGACCGGTGGCTCGGTCAGCGTGTTCAGCCCGGACGACCGGAACGAACGCAACAACCGGCAGTCGTTCGACATCAGGGTCGTCGAGACGGCTGCCGGCTGAGGGCTGGTGTGACCGGGAGGCCTGCCGGTGGGAGGCCTCCCGGTGGGATGTCTACCGGTGGGATGTCTACCGCTTGGAGGCTTAGCGGTACACGCGGACGTAGTCGGCGGCGAAGGTGATCGGGGCGGTCCCCTGCGGCCCGGGGTGGTACTGCCCGGCGCACACCGACAGGTTGAGGATCAGGTACGCCGAGAAGTTCGTGCCGACGCCCTTGCCGTCCGAGAACACCTTGACGCCGTTGACGTACCAGTCCACCGAGTTGGCGCCGTAGTAGGTGCCGATGGTCACCCACTGGTCCGTCGCGACGGCGCTCGCGTCGGTGTAGTAGTCGGCGTTGCCCGGGTTGACGTGGTTGGTGAGCTCCAGCAGGTTCGGGTTGTCGGGGTGGTACTCGAAGGAGTCGATCTCCCCGTTGCCGGCCTTCCAGGTCCACAGGGCCGGCCAGGCGCCGGAGCCGGCCGGCATCTTGACCCGGGTCTCGGCGTAGTCGCCGGTCTTGACCTGGAAGCCCTCGCTGGAGCCCTCGGTGGTGAGGAAGCCGGTGTCCCAGGACTGCTTGCCGTTCTCCAGCGTGTTGCTTCCGGGGGTGGCGGTGAAGGTGGCGACGCCGTTGGCCACGCTGACGTTGTTCGGGTTCAGCCAGTCGAGCTTGTTGTCGTCCGGGTTGTGGTTGCCGTACTTGTACGCGCTGGTCTTGTCACCGACCCAGCGCTGGCCCCAGTTGATCGGGCCGTTGAACTCGTCGGACCAGGTCAGCGACTTGCCGGCGATCGGGGAGGACGGCGCCGGGGTGCTCGGGCTCGCGGTGGCGCTCGGGGTGGCCGTGGCGGTGGGGGTGGCCGTGGCGGTGGGGGTCGCCGTGGCAGTGGCGGTGGGGGTGGGGGTGGGGGTCGCCGTGGCAGTGGGCGCCGGGGTGGCGGTCGGGGTCGGCGTCGGCGTCGGGGTGGCAGTCGGGGCCGGGGCCGGGGCCGGGGTGCTGGAGACGACCAGCGGCTGCGAGGCCAGGTTGTGCCACGCGCCGCCGAAGTCCTGCCAGAAGCCGAACTCGGTGTAGCTGCCGGCCGGGAGCGCGCGCGAACCGCTGGTGAAGGTCTGGCCCCAGGGGCAGATCGTGACGTTGGCGGCGTTGCCGGGGAAGTCGAGGTTGTTGCCCGCCGCGTCGCGCACGCCGACGCCGACGGTCTTGGCGACGAAGCAGGACGAGGAGTGGACGGTGAGGGTCGCGGCGGCGGCCTGGCCGGCGACCATCGTGGCCGGGGCGAGCCGGTCCTGGGTGACGCTCGGGCCGGTGGCGGCCTGGGCACCGGGCGCGGCCTGGAGGCCGAACAGGCCGGCTCCGGTTATGGCGAGCGCGCCGGTGGCGGCGAGGGCGGCGTAGCGGCCGCGGTGGGACGGGCGGGCGTGGCGGGGCGCGGGGCGCGGGGCAGGCTGGTGCATGGGGTGTCCTCTGCGACGCCTGCGAGGTGAGCTGTCGGGTTCGGGCTGAGAGGTCGCCCGGCCGCTGTGGGTGCGGCTTCACCCCAAGCCGCGGCCCGGACGCGCGAGGGCGTGCCGGATCGTGGCGCTGACCTTGGTTCCCCCGCTCCCGTCCGCTGTGGTGCTCGGTTGCGCGCCGTCGGGTGGACGGGACTCGGCGTCCCGGCGGCGGGGTCCGCGAGGGCGGACGACCGTTGCAGGCTAGGCAGTCCGTCCGTGAACGGACAACTGATCGCGGCCGGTTGTCGCGCAGCTCACAGTCGTGTCGATCAAGTACGGTGCGCAGTGGATCAGTTGGTGGGCCGGTGGGAGGACTTCGGGCGGGCCGGTCGGGCGCGTGCGGGCGGGCCGGGCGGGCGCGCGCGGGCGGGCGGGGAGGCCGCGGGCGTGCCGGTCGCACACCGTGGCGGTCACCCCGGTGGCGGACGGTGCTCTGGCGGGGTCTGCGGCGTGACGGTGACGGAGGGTGCGTCTTCACTGGTGGCGACCGTGCGGGCTCGCCCGATCGGATAAATTGGAGGTTCGACATCCACCGCAGTGCACAAGAGCACCCGCACCTCCCGCCCTTCCGCCCCCGCCCTCCCGCAGAGACGAGGAACCGCCACACCATGACCGCGCCCCTGCCCGCCTTCGCCGGCCGCACCTACCTCTTCCGGGCCGACAACGGCGCGGCCTTCCGCAACGCCTACTCGGCCGACGGCAAGCGGCTGCGCTGGGAGGGCCTGGGCGAGTCGGCGGGCCAGTGGGAGGACGTGCAGCTCCACGTCGCCGAGGTCGCGCCCGAGGTGTACTTCGTCAGCTGGACCGAGCAGAGCGGCATCACCGTCAGCCACGTGATGGACCTGGTCCGGCTGACGGTGCGCGCGTTCTGGACCTTCGAGGGCGAGGGCGGCCGGGTCGGTGAGCTCCACACGGGGACGCTGGAGCGGGTGGCCTGAGCCCTGACGGTTGCCGGGCCCGGTGACCGTCAGGCTGCGGGGGCCGGCTGGCCCGGCTGATTCGGCTGGCCCGGCTGGTTCGGCTGGTTCGGGACCTTGAGGTGCTCGGAGAGCCACTGCAGCGACGACGGCAGCAGCTTGCTCCACGTCTCGAAGTTGTGGCCACCGGTCTCCAGCATGCTGTACGAGACCTTCAGCGGGCCCGGGCTCTGCACCGCGTCGACGAAGGCCTCGGTGTCGCGCTTGTAGTCGCCGTCACCCTGCTTGGTGCCGGCCAGCAGGACGGACGCCTTGGGCTGCGGCAGGTTCTTGAGCCGCCACATCAGGTCGGCCTCGTCGCGGCGCTGCCGACTGCCGCCGAAGAGGTCTCCGGTGGTCGGGTCCTCGGCGGCGCGGTAGTAGCCGGAGAGGGAGACGGCGGTCGGGAAGACGTCCGGGTGGCGCATGGCGAGCTTGACCGCGCAGTAGCCGCCGGTGGAGTTGCCCATGAAGGCCCAGGCCTGCGGGTCGGCGGAGACCCGGAAGCTCGCCTGGATCGCCGAGGGGACGTCCTTGGTGAAGTAGGTGTCGGACTGCGCGCCGCCGGGGATGTCCTCGCACTCGGTGTCCTGCGGCAGCGCGGGCGAGGGACGCATGAGGACCATGACGGTCGGCTGCATCTTCCCCTCCTGGAGCAGCTTGAGCGCCGCGCCCGGGTAGTTGAACCGCGTGATCAGGTTCTCGGCCTGGCCGGGGAAACCGGTGCTGACGATCACGGCCGGGAACTGGCGCTGCGCGTACTCGGGCTGGAAGTACTGCGGCGGGAGGTAGACGTAGCCCTCGGTGGACAGCCGGGTGGCCTTGCCGTCGATCCGGACCTTGCGGATCTCGCCGGACTTGGCGGGCTCGCGGCCCATCGCGCCGCCGCCCTGGACGGAGGCGTGGCCGATCGTCTCCACGAGCAGGCGGCCGGAGGCGTCCGCCTTGTTGTGGATCACCACCGGGCCGTTGTCCCCGCCGGTGCCGAGGAGGTCGTCCCAACTGCTGTAGAAGGAGAAGTAGTTGTTGGCGACGAGGCCGAGTGCGGCGAGCACGGTGAGCTGGGTGGCGAGCAGCGCGCCGATCCGGCCGACCACCGCCTGCCAGGTCTTCCTGGCGAGTCTGGGCCACAGCCAGACCGTGCCGGCCATCATCACGACGGCTATCAATACGGTCAGCGCCAGCACCTTGTGGCTCGTCAGACCCATGTCCTACTTGCTCCCACGCCTCGAACCCACACCCCCGCCGCTAGGACTTCCGGGGCACCTTCCCCGGTTCCCCGTCGGGGCGCGATCTTCCACCCTAGCGGGCCGGGGTGGTGGGTGACAGATGACAGATTTCAGATAACAGATTCTGAAATCTGTCATCTGAAATCTGTTATCTGCAAGTTGCCGCCTCGTCGTCGGCATCGGCGTCGAGCCCCCGCCTACCGCAGCCTTCGAGGGCCGCTGACACGCAGCAGGCTCACGCCGCACGACTCCACAGGCGCAGTCCCCCGGTGAGTTCGCGCATGCAGCGCGCACCGAGGTCCTGAGGCGAGCCGGGGCCTGTCGTGGGGGCGTCGGAGAGGGCCCACTCCTCCAGAGCGACCCGGATGGCGGCGGTCGCCGCAGCCGCGGCGAGCCGGATCTCCAGTGCGTCCGCGCCAGGCGGGCAGCGCTCGGCGAGGACTCCGCGCAGCCGCTCCTCGGAGTCGGCGTGCACGCGCTGCCAGGTGCTCGCCAGGCTGGGGTCGCGCAGCAGGCTGCGCGTCCAGTGCATCGCCTCGGCGGCGGACTCGTCGGCCGGGGTCAGCGAGGCGACCGCCGAACGCTCCAGCGCCTCGACCACCGGCAGGTCGGCGGAGCTCTCCGCGAACAGCTCGACCCAGCGCCGCCCGCCGGCCGCGAGCAGCGGGGCGACGGCGTCCTCCTTGACCGAGAAGTACCGGTAGAAGGTGCGCAGCGAGATGCCCGCCGCGTTGGCGATCTCCTCGGCGGTGGTCGCCTCGGCGCCCCGTTCGGCGAAGAGCGCGGCGGCGGTGCGGGCGATGTCCAGCCGGGTGGCGTCGCGGCGGCGCTGGGTCAGGGAGGGGCGTCCGGTCACGGGCTCAGCGTACGCGCCCCATGCCATGGTGACACTTCCTGCCGTAGTGACGTGTCCAGACTTATTGGCACGTTATGCCATCCAGGCGTACCGTGTCTCTCGAGGTCGAGAGACCACGGGAACGAACGGAGTACCACCATGGAGCGCTTCAGCGGACGCAACGTCCTGATCACCGGCGGCGGCTCGGGCATCGGCCAGGCCACCGTGCACCGGATCCTCGCCGAGGGCGGGAACGTCGTCGCCGTCGACGTCAGTGCGGACGGCCTGCAGAGGACCCTGGACCGCGCGACCGCCGACGGCACCGCCGACCGGCTCACCACCGCGGTGCTGGACATCTCGGACGAGGCCGCCGTCGTCGCGGGCGTCGCGCAGGCCGTCGCGGGCCTCGGCGGGCTGGACGTCCTGGTCAACGCGGCCGGCATCCTCCGGTCCTCGCACACCCACGAGACCAGCCTGGAGTTCTGGAACAAGCTCCTCGCGGTGAACCTGACCGGCACCTTCCTGATGACCCGCGAGGCACTTCCGGCGCTGCTCGCGGGCGGCAACGGCGTGGTGGTCAACTTCAGTTCCACGTCGGCGAGTTTCGCCCACCCGTACATGGCCGCGTACGCCGCGACCAAGGGCGGCATACAGTCCTTCACGCACGCCATCGCGTCGGAGTACTCGAAGCAGGGGCTGCGCGCGGTGTGCGTCGCGCCGGGCAGCATCGACAGCGGCATGACCAACAACCCCGGCCTGCCCGCCGACACCGACTTCAGCCTGCTCGCCAAGCTCGCCCCCGCCCTCGGCCAGGGCTTCGCGGGGCCGGAGACCGTGGCGGGCGTCATCGCGATGCTGGCGTCGGACGACGGCGCGTTCGTCACCGGCACCGAGATCCGCATCGACGGCGGCACCCACATGTGACCGTCGGACCGGGCGTGACGGCCGACGGGTAACGGCTAACGGATGACAGCTGACAGATAACAGATTTCGAAATCTGTTATCTGTCAGCTGTTCGCCGTCGCCCCCGGCCCTCCGTGCCGGCTCACAGACGCGGACGTCCCTGGACCGGGCACGTGGGCGCGGACCGGGTGGTGCAGCGTGCCGAGGTCAGGTCGTCCGTGCGTGGGCCCGGCGGCCTCGCGGCGTGGTGCCGTGGCGGGCGTCGCGGCGGGCGGCGAGGGCATTGCCGACCGCCAGGATCCCCGCCCCGACCAGGACGAACGCCGCCGCGATCAGGAAGCACGCACCGGCCACCCGCCGGTAGCCGCCGTGCACGGCGGGGTCGACGAACGGATACGGGTACCAGCCGACGGCCCACCCGCGGAGCAGCGTGTAGACCAGGTAGACCAGCGGGAACCCCAGCCACCACAGCCCCGCCCTCGGGCGCAGGCGCCGCTCCGGCGGGTCGATCAGCCAGTCGGCGAGCACGACGAGCGGCATCACGCGGTGGAGCACGTCGTTCACCCACGGGATCGCCAGCTGCTCCGGGTACTTGGCGAGCACCGTGCCGTAGACCAGCCCGGTGATCACCAGGTAGAGCACGACCGCCCCGCGCACCAGGCCCGGAAGGGGGCGCTGGCCGGTCAGGCCCGCCCAGCCGCCGAGCGCCAGGACGACGACCCCGGCCAGGTTGCTGAGGACGGTGAAGTAGCCGAAGAAGTTCACGACGCCGGTGGGGTCGGTCGCCGCGTGATAGCCGGAGAAGCCGAGGGCGACGGCCGCGAGCGCGGCGACGGCGAGCCGGGCGGGAGCGAGCCACGTGTGCATCGTCGGGCCGCCTTCCTGGGGGTGGCGTGGTCCGTCGGGGTACTCGGATTGAAACCCGGGTCGGCGGAGTCGGCCACAGGAGGCGCGAGGCGGGGCGTCGGCCTCAGGGGGTGCGCCAGTCGGCGGCGAAGGCGGTCGCCGGGTTGGTGGTCAGCAGCAGATCGGGGAGCTCGGGGCCGAACGTGCGGCCAAGGCGCGGGGCGAGGTCAGTGAGCAGCCGGGTGGGGCCGCCGGCCCGGCGGGCGGTGCGCGTGGTGGTGTCGGCGCCGAGGAGCAGCCGCTCGGCGTGGCCCGCATCGACGAGGTCGGCGATGAGGTCGAATGCCTGGTGGTCCTCGGGGTGCCCGGCCCGCGAGGGACTGTCCAGGGCCAAGTAGACACCCTCGTGGGCGAGTTCGCGGTGCAGACGGACGTCGGGCAGGCGGGTGAGGTGGCCGAGGACGATCCGGTCGAGCGGGACCCGGTGCCGGGCGTGCAGCCAGAGCAGCACGAAGTGCGGGTCGCCGCCGGGTTCGAGGTGGACGGCGACCGGTGCGCCGGTGGCGTGGTGAGCCTCGGCGGCGGCCGTCATGACCAGGCGCGTGTGCGCGCTGCTCACGCCCGCATCGCACGCGACCTTGATCAACCCGGCCCGGACGCCCTCGGGTGCGGCCGGGAGTCCGGTGGTCAGCTCGGCGATGAAGCGCGCGGCGAGTCCGTCGTACCGGGCGGAGAGCGTACGGGCGTCCGCGGCGTAGTGGACTGCCTGGTGCATTCCGGTGGCGGCGACGATGTGGACGCCGGTCGTGCGGGACAGGCGGGCGAGCTCGCCGGAGCCGCGTCCCATGCCGTGCGGGGTCCACTGGACGACCGTCCGGCCGCCGGCTGCGGCGAAGGAGCACAGGACGTCCTCGGCGGCGGCCGGGTCGTCGAGTTCCTCGTCGGGGAGCAGCGGGCTGCGGATGAACAGGTGGTCGTGGGAGTCGGTGACGCCGAGCTCGGCGGGGTCGAGGTCGCCCAGGACCGTGCGGACCGCGGCGCTCACGCGTCGGCCCCCTGCCGTATGTCCTCGCCCTCGGCGCACTGCGGCTGCGGCTGCGGCTGCGGGGTTTCGGCGAAGGTCGCGGTGGCGACGCGCAGGCCGGCCAGGGCCTTGGGGACCCCGACGTAGGGAGCCAGGTGGACGATCACCTCGGTGATCTCCTCGCGCGTCATCCCGATCCGCAGACTGTTGCGGACGTGGTCGGCGAGCTGCGGCTCGACGCCGCCGAGAGCGGTGAGCGCGGCCAGGTTCGCCACCTGACGGTCGCGCAGGGCGAGGCCGGGGCGCTGGTAGGTGCCGCCGAACAGGGCCGTGACGATCCAGTCGGGGAACCCCGGGGCCAGGCCGTCGAGGCCGTCCAGGGTCGACGCGGCGGCCGGCCCCGCGAGGTCGGCGAGCAGGGCGTACCCGGCCTCGCGGTCGAGCGGGGCGGGAGTGAGGCCGGCGGGCACGAGGGATTCGGCGGCGGACGTCGCGTTGGAGGACGTTTCGGGTGCGGGCGTCATGGGGCGGCGGGTCCTCTCACCAGTGGCGGTCGACGGGGAACCGGGTCGGGTTCGTGTTCGGACGGGTGCAGCTCCCGGCAGCGGCGATTCGGGCGGGGTGAGCCGGGCGGGGTGAGCCGGAAGCGGCTCGGATCCGGGCCTCAGGCCGTCCGGTGCGCCCCGAGCAGGGCGAGGGCGCCGCGGACGGCCTGCTCGAAGGGCTCGGCACGGTCGGCCGCGCGGGCGAGCACGTAGCCGCCCTGGACGACGGCGACCAGCGCGGCCGCCGTGTCCGCCGGATCGACGCCGGGGACGAACTCGCCCGCCGCCTGGCCCTCGGCGACGAGCTCGGCGATCCGCCCGCGCAGCCAGTCGAACGTCTCCTCGACCGGCGCCCGCAGCTGCGGGTCGGCGACGACGTCCGGGTCCTGCGCCATCCGGCCGATCCGGCAGCCGCGCAGCACGTCGCGGTCGCGGTGCAGGTAGGCGGCGATGCGGTCGTAGGCGCTGCCCGGGGAGACGAGGTCGGCTTCCGCGACGGCCCGCATCTGCTCGGCGCTGCGGCGCAGGGCGGTCGCGGCGAGGTCGGGCTTGCCGGTGAAGTGGTGGTACATGCTGCCCTGGCCGACGCCGGCGCGCTGCTGGATGGCCTTGGGGCTGGTGCCGACGTAGCCGCGTTCCCAGAGGAGTTCCTGGGTGCTCTCGATGAGACGGTCCTGGGTTGCCATGTGGATCACTGTACATACCAGTAGGTACAGAGCGCCAGCGGTTTCCTCCGGGCAGTGGCTCGACGTCGCCGCACACCCGCCCCGCGGGACGACCGAGGGCCGTGCGCCGCCCCCCGGCGGCCACGGCCCCTCGCCCGTTCGTCATCCCCCGCACCACCCGATGGCATACCGCCCATGCCGGTGGCACGCGTCACGTCACACCGTGTCACAACCGCGGCGGACCCCGGGCGCCAGTGCGAGAGAGGGCGACTACCAAAGGCACACAAGGCCTTGATCCACGCTCACCGGCTGGCAAGATGTCCGGCATGAGCTACCTCGCCTCGGATGACCGCTATGGCTCGATGACCTACCGCAAGGCCGGGCGCAGCGGCGTGCAGCTGCCCGCCGTCTCGCTCGGCCTCTGGCACAACTTCGGCGACGCCCAACCGCTGGACGTCCAGCGGGCGGTGCTGCGCCGCGCCTTCGACCGCGGGATCACCCACTTCGACCTGGCGAACAACTACGGCCCGCCGTACGGCAGTGCGGAGCGCAACTTCGGGTACCTCTTCGCGCAGGACTTCCGCCCGTACCGGGACGAGCTGTTCATCGCCACCAAGGCCGGCTGGGACATGTGGCCCGGGCCGAACGGCAACGGGGGCAGCCGCAAGTACCTGCTGGCCAGCCTGGACCAGTCGCTCGGGCGGATGGGGCTCGACTACGTCGACGTCTTCTACTCGCACCGGTACGACCCGGACACCCCGATCGAGGAGACGATGGGCGCGCTGGACAGCGCGGTCCGCTCGGGGAAGGCGCTGTACGCGGGCATCTCCAACTACCCGGCGGAGCAGCACCGGGAGGCGGTGGCGATCCTGCGGGAGCTGGGGACGCCGGTGCTGATGAACCAGTCGGCGTACTCGATCCTCAACCGGTCCGTGGAGGAGGGCGTGCTGGATGCCGTCGGCGACACCCAGACCAGCCTGATCGCGTACTCGCCGCTCGCACAAGGCCTCCTGACGGACCGCTACCTCTCGGGTGCGGTGCCGGCCGGGTCGCGGATGTCGGTCGGGAAGTTCCTGCGCGAGGAGGCGCTCGACGGGGCTCGGCTGGAGCAGCTACGGGCGCTCGCCAAGGTCGCCGAGGGGCGCGGGCAGACGCTCGCCCAGCTCGCGCTCTGCTGGGTGCTGCGCGACCCGCGGGTGGTGTCGGTGATCATCGGGGCGAGCAGCGTCGCACAGCTGGACCAGAACATCGACGCGCTGAACGGCGGCCCGCTGACGGCCGACGAGCTCGCGGAGATCGACCGGCTGAGCCGGTGACCGGCGGGCGGTGAGGCGGGGCGGCCCGGGCAACAAGTGACAGGTGACAGACGACAGATAACAGATTTCAAAATCTGTTATCTGTCGTCTGTTATCTGTTTTCCGTCAGCTGTCCGGCCGGCCCCTCACACCGCCGGCGTGTACTTGTAGCCGACCCGGCGGACCGTCACGATGGTGTCGCGGTAGGCCGAGCCGAGCTTGCGCCTCAGGCGGGCGACGTGCACGTCCACCGTCCGCCCGTCGCCGACGTGGCCGTAGCCCCACACGGCGGAGACCAGGTGGTCGCGGGTGTGCACCCGCTGCGGGTGCTCGGTGAGGTGCGCGAGCAACTCGAACTCCAGGTACGTCAGGTCGAGCAGCCGCCC